>NZ_LZJM01000139.1:0-21043 GCF_001667665.1 Mycobacterium sp. E342 | reverse complement strand
GATCTCGA
Source organism: Mycobacterium sp. E342 (assembly GCF_001667665.1). Classification (NCBI taxonomy): domain Bacteria; kingdom Bacillati; phylum Actinomycetota; class Actinomycetes; order Mycobacteriales; family Mycobacteriaceae; genus Mycobacterium; species Mycobacterium sp. E342. The sequence goes on along the minus strand of NZ_LZJM01000139.1, from coordinate 21,035 downwards.
TGACCAGGCCCGTCAGACCCAGCGTCGCCGTGCACACCGACACCAGATACAGCAGCCGGCGGGGGTGGCAGGGGCGGCGGGGCCGTCGGGCCGGTCACGGTGTCAGGGCTGATGCCGCGGTCCCCGTACGTCGCGCCGTCGGCGGTGACCAGCAGGGCGCGCACCCCGCCGCCGTTGAGCTCGGCGGCCAGCAGATCGGGCGAGGTGCGCGCGGCGTCCAGCGCCTCCGCGCGCGATGCGGCGGCAAGCAGCCGATCGTGCAGGTTTCGCCGGGCGAGCACGCCCAGGCTGACGTCGACGGTGACACCGAGCACCACCAGCAGCATGGCCAGCAGCGCCACCACCACCAGCGTCACCCGGCGCTGCAGCGACGGGGTCCGCGTCGATCCGGCCGTCATGATCGCTGGGGCTGCAGCCGGTAGCCGATGCCGCGCACGGTGTGCAGTATGCGTGGCCCGTGGGCTTCGAGCTTGCGCCGCAGGCCACTGACGTGCACCTGGACCAGGTTGGGATCGTAGGCGTCGTACCCCCAGACCGCGTTCAAGATCTGGCTGGCGCTGACGATGCGGCCGCGCTGCTCGACGAGGAAGGCCAGCAGCCGCAGCTCGGTCGCGGTCAGGTCGAGACGCCGACCGGCGCGCGCGGCGACACCCGCGTCGGCGTCGAGGATCAGGTCGCCCACCTGGACGACCTGCGGCAACCGGCCGCGCCGGCGCAACACCGCGCCCACCCGCGACACCAGCTCGGCCAGCTCGAACGGCTTGATCACGTAGTCGTCCGCCCCGCCGTCCAGGCCGCGGAGCCGATCCTGCAGGCCGTCGCGCGCGGTGATCAAGACGATGCCGACGTCGCCCCAGTCGCGGATCACGTCGATCAGGTCGAAGCCGTCGCGCCCGGGCAGCATGACGTCGAGCACCACCAGGTCCGGGCGCAGCCCGTCCAGCGCCTGCTCCAGCCCGTCGCCGTCACAACGGCCGACGGTGTGGTAGCCGACGTCGCTGAGCGCCTCGCCGACCATTTCGCGGATCGTCTCGGAGTCTTCGACCACCAGAACCCGGGGCGCGCCGACGCTGAAGCGGCCGGCGGGGACCCGCGGGCAGTTCGTCATGGGTTCCATTGTCGGCGCCGGTGCTGAAGCCAACCTGAAGCGGTCGCGCGATTGTCACGGCAGCCTCAGTGGTCACAAGAATGTCGGGATGTGCTCAAGTGCCCGCCTCCGAGCGACAACGCGACTCCGCGGGCTGGTGCCGTCGCGTTGTCGCTCGGAGGCGGGCACAACGCCAATCACCTTCGCCGGTGGCGGGAGTGGCGAATGGGGCGTCAGTTTCTTCAGGTCCGCTTCAGTTCCGGCCCCTACGGTCGAGTGCCATGACCACAAACGACGACATCGACACCCCTCCGCCCACCCCGCCGCCGGCCGCGAATCAACCACGTGAGCCGCGCCGCCACTCCACCGGGGTGGTGGTCGGCGCGGGACTGGCGGGCGCGCTGATCGGCGCGGCCGGGACCATCGCGGCGATCGCCTTCGCCTGGATCGTCAGCGTCGGCCCTCCCGGGCCACCGCCACCGCTCGGGCCGCCGCCGATGATGGCGCTGCAGCACGGGCCGCCTCTCCCGCCGATGGGCGGACCGATGGGCGGTTTCGGGTTCGCGCCACCACCCGGCCCGCCAGGGGCGCCGCATGGCGCCTGGCCGCCGCCGCCCGGCGACGCGTTCCCGGCACCCCCGTCCCCGGCGCAACCGCCCCCGCCGCCGCACGGCTGACCGGCCTGCCGCCGTCACGATCCCCCAATTCGTGACGGCGGCAGCCGTCACGCCAGTAGCGTCTCGGATGACCGACATCCGACGACCATGGGAAGCCGCATGACCACGGACAACACGGGAACCCGCCGCTTCCCGGCCGGCGTCGCCGCCATCGCCGGCCTGTTGCTCGGCGCGCTCGCCACCTTCGCGATCACCGGGCTGGCCTTGACGGACCGGCTCCAGCTTCCGCCGCCACCGCACGCCTGATGGCCGGCCAATCAGCCTCTTTTCTGCGCGGCCTCGGCGCACGGGTGCTGCGGTCGCGCCGACTCATGCGTGCACCGATCTGGCTCTACAAGGCCCGCGCGGGCGCGCTGTTCGGATCCCGGATGCTGATGCTCGAGCACACCGGCCGCAGGTCCGGTACACCGCGCTACGTGGTGTTGGAGGTCGTCGGTCATCCGTCGCCGGACGCCTACCTCGTCGCGTCCGGCTTCGGCCGAAAGGCGCAGTGGTTCCGCAACATTGAGGCGGACCCGCGCGTGCGCGTCTACGTCGGCAGTCATCCACCGAGGAGCGCCACGGCTCGGGTGCTGCCCCAAGACGAGGCGGACCGCGCGCTGGCCACCTACGTCAGCCGTCATCGCAAAGCGTGGGAGCAGATGAGGCCGGTGCTGGAGGAAACGCTGGGCGTTCCGATCACCGAGACCGACACCCCGCTGCCGCTGGTCGAGTTTCGCCTGGACTAGCTGCGGTCGGGCCCCTTGGCCGTCATCACCGCGAACGTGGCCAGGAACATCGCCGCCGGAAGCGCGTTGACGACCTTGTCGCGGACCCGGATGTGCGCGCCGAGCGCCACGACGAAATAGATCGTCAGCATCGCCGTCGTCACCCGCGCCAAGGCCGGGAAGCGGGTGACCGACAGCAACCCTACGGCGGCGGCGCCCTTGACCACCGGCAGCACGGGCCGAACGTTCTCCGGCAGACCCACGTCGTCCAGGACCTTCTTGATCGGGGCGATCTGGACGCCGCAGAGCACCGCGTCCACGGCGTGGAAGGCGCCGAGCGCCACGTAGGTTTTCGGGGAAGTGAAAACGCTCATGCGGCAATCCTATTGGGCCAGCTGCGGTGGCGTCCCCGGCGGTGTGCCGTCCACCGGCTGGCGGGCGCTCGCCTCGGCCTTGGCCACCGCCTGGGCGATCGCGGGATCGGTCTCGGTGGAGAACCAGTCGGCGATGTCCGCGTCGTCCGATTCGGCGGCGTGTTGGGGTGTGTCGTCGACCGGGGAGGGCTCGAACCGGAACACGCCGTCCTGACCCGGGGTCCCCAGCATTCTGGTGAACCCCTGCAGCGCCGCATTGAAGTCGCTCGGCACCACCCAGACTTTGTTGGCGTCACCGCGCGCCATCTCCGGCAGGGTCTGCAGGTACTGGTAGGCCAGCATCTCCGGGGTGGGCCGGCCGGCCTTGATCGCGGCGAACGTCTTCTCGATGGCCTTGGCCTGCCCCTGCGCCCGCAGGTAGGCCGCGGCGCGCTCACCCTGGGCGCGCAGCATGCGCGACTGCCGGTCGGCCTCGGCGGCCAGGATCGCGGCCTGCTTGGCTCCCTCGGCGGCCAGGATCTGCGCCTGCTTGGCACCCTCGGCCTGGGTGATCGCGGCCTGCCGGTTCCCTTCGGCGGTCAGGATCATCGCCCGCTTCTCGCGGTCGGCCTTCATCTGCTTTTCCATCGAAGCCTGGATGGACGGCGGGGGGTCGATGCTGCGCAGCTCGACCCGGGCAACCCGCAGACCCCAACGACCGGTCGCCTCGTCGAGCACACCGCGCAGTTGACCGTTGATCTGGTCGCGCGAGGTCAGCGTCTGCTCCAGCGTCATGCCGCCCACCACGTTGCGCAGCGTGGTGGTGGTGAGCTGCTCCACACCGACGATGTAGTTGCTGATCTCGTAGACGGCCGCCTGCGGGACGGTGACCTGGAAGTAGACCACCGTGTCGATGTTGAGGGTCAGGTTGTCCTCGGTGATCACCGGCTGCGGCGGGAACGACACCACCCGCTCACGCAGATCCACCCGCGCGCGCACCCGGTCGATGAACGGCACCAACAACGTCAGCTGACCACTGACCGTCCTGCTATATCGGCCCAGCCGCTCGATCACCGCGGCCTCCGCCTGCGGGATCAGCGCCACCGACTTGGCCACCACCACGATGGCGAAGATCACCAGGACGGCCAACAACACTAAACCAGCAACCGCACCTTGCACCCGAGTTCCTTTCTCTCCCAGGGTCTCTGGCGGCGTCTCCGGCAGCCGTTACGGGCCGCTTTTGAAGACCACCGCCGTGGCGCCGTCGATCTGTAAGACGGTCACCGATTCCCCCGGTTCGTAGACATCCCCCTCGTTGAGCGGACGCGCCGTCCACACCTCGCCGTCGAGCTTCACCTGGCCCTCGTCGCGCGAGATCCGCTCCAGCACCAGCGCGTTCTTGCCCTCCAGCGCCTCGATGCCCATCTGCGGCACGTGCGCGGGCGTCAGCTGCCGGCGCAGCGCCGGGCGCACCAGCACCAGCAGCAAGATGGACACGACGAGAAACACCGTCCCGTCCGCCCACCCCGGCCAATCCGTCAGCCAGCTGGTGATTGCCGCCGCAAGCGCACCGCCGCCGAGCATCACCAAAAACATATGACCCGTGAGCGCCTCCGCACCGGCGAGCACCAGCGCGAATATTAGCCAAAGCACCGCGGCGTGCATGCGGCCAGAATACGCGTGATCCGCCTTTGCCGGGCAAAACAACTACACTGCGGAATCGTGTGGTGTCCCAGTGTCTCGCTGTCCCTGTGGGCCAACGCCTGGCTCGCAGGCAAGGCCGCGCCCGACGACGTCCTTGACGCGTTATCAGTATGGGCGCCAAAGCAATCGGTCACCGCGTATGATGCGGTCGCCGCCGGGCACACCGGGCTGCCGTGGCCCGACGTGCACGACGCCGGGACGGTGACGCTGCTGCAAACGCTGCGCGCTGCGGTTGGCCGGTCGTCGCCCGCTCCGGGCGGCCCGGACCCGCTGCTCGGGACGATCAACGTGCTTTTGCCGGTGCCCGGTGATGTGCGCGGGCTCGCCCCGGGGACGCAGTTCGAGCGGGACGCCCTGGCCGCGGGCGAGGCGATCATCATCGCCAACCCGGCCGATCCCGCCACCGCCGTCGGCCTGGTTCCCGAGTTCTCCTACGACGACGAGCCGGAGGACTTCCCCGAGCCGTACGCGCTGTCCTGGACGGTGTACTCGCTGCCGGGCGCGCCGGTGCTCGACCACTACGAGCTGGGCGATGCCGAATACACGCTGCGGTCGGCGGTGCGGTCGGCCGCGGACGCGCTCGGCACCATCGGGCTGGGATCGGCCGCCGCCGACATCGACGATCCCCGGGGCCTCGTCGAGCAGCTGCTGGAATCCGCACGGCAGCACCGGGTTCCCGACCACGCGCCGACCCGAGCGCTGCGGGTGCTGGAGAACGCCGCACACGTCGACGCGATCATCGCGGTCAGCGCCGGGCTCAGTCGCTCACCCGATTCGCCGGAGCGGTTCGCCGCGCCCCTCGTCGCCGGCCCCGAGCCGTTCGGAACGCAATCCTCCTCGGAGGCGCGCATCGCCAGCGACGCGCTGCGCCCGCTGACCGCCGTCGTGCGTTCGGCACGGATGGCCGCCGTCACCGCGATCCTGCACTCGGCGTGGGCTGACTAGGTCTGATTGGCCTTGGCGGCGATTGCCTTGGAGGTGCCGGCCACGCCGCGATACTGGCGAGGCGCCGAGCATTCCAGCCAGTTTCAAGATCCGCGGTTCTGGGTAACGTTGTTGTCGCCTGCCGCTAGCGTGGCCTGTAGAGCCAGTCTGGCGATAGCAAAGAGATCACAACGTGGCGAGAATCTTGCGATAGGGAAAGACAATGACGACATGGCGGGAAAAGGTCAGCTTCCTCGTCACGCGGTTGGGTCGACCATCGGGTGAGGCAGCTGAAGAATACCTGAAGTGGTATTTCGGTAACCTGGTGTGGCAGCAGACCACGTGGCTGGGCGTCAACTGCTGGAAGTCGGTCACCGACCTTTGGAACTACCAGGAGATCTTATTCGACCTCAAGCCATCGTTGGTGGTTGAATTCGGCACGCGTTTCGGCGGCTCGGCTGTGTTCTACGCCAGTATTCTGCGTCTAATTGACCGACCGTTCAGAGTGTTCACGGTGGACGTTTCCTCCGGCGCGCTTGACCCCGCAGCTCGCCGCTACCCCGAGATCGAGTTCCTTGAATCGTCGTCGACGGAACCGGCCGTCGCGGAGCGTATTCGGCAGCTGAAGGCCGAATTTCCGGGCAAGGTCTTTGCAATCCTGGATAGCGACCACGCCAAGGATCATGTCCTGGCCGAGATGAAACTACTGCGGCCGCTGCTATCCGCCGGCGACTATCTTCTGGTTGAAGATTCCTGCGTGAACGGACATCCGATCATGCCCGGATTCGGCCCGGGCCCTTACGAGGCCATCGAGGCGTACGAGCGGGAATTCCCAAACGATTACGATCACGACAGTGTGCGTGAAAACAAATTTGGGTGGACCCTGGCGCCCAATGGATACCTCATCCGAAAGTGATGGCGCCACTGCTGCAAAAGGCGCGCGACTGCGGTGTCGCAGCTGATCTTGCCGCCGCCCCTGGCCATCCCGGTTACTCGCCCCCGCGTTCTTCCCGCACGCAGTGCGGCGGCCGGCACGGCGCGCCGTCGACGCTGGCCAGACAGCCGGGCACCGGGTCCGGCCCGACAACCCGGGCCGGCTCGCGGCCGGTGCGCAGTTCGTCGATCAGATCGGCGGCCAGCCGGGCGAATCGCCGATCGGCGTTGGGCGTGGCGGCCCGCGCGAACGCCAGCCCGGCCGCGTCGGCCTGAGATCGCAACTCCTCGTCTAGATCCCACACCACCTCGATGTGGTCGGCGACGAACCCGATCGGACAGACGATGACCGCCTCCGTTCCCGAGGCCGCCAGCGCGGAGAGGTGGTCCTCGACGCTGGGCTCCAGCCACGGCACCTGCGGCGGGCCCGACCGCGACTGCCAGGCCAGATCGTAATCGGTGTAGCCCGCCGTGGCCGCGACAAGCCTTGTGGCGTAAGCGACTTGCCGGCTGTACAGCCGCGGGCCGAGGCGCTGATCGGCGGCCACCGGGACCGAGTGTGCGGTGAACACCAGCCGGGCGCCGGCGGGCATCTTCTCGGCCACGGCTTTGACCGCGCCCGCGAACATCTCGACGAAGAGCGGGTGGTCGAAGTACGGCCGCAGCTTCACCAGCTCGGGCGCCGTCGCCCCGGCCTCGCGACGCGCCCGGGCGATGTCCTCGGTGTACTGCGTGCAGCTGGAGTAGCCGCTCCACGCCGACGTGGTGAACACCGCGGCACGACGAACACCGTTGTCGCACATGGTCTTCACGGTGTCCTCGACGTAGGGTTCCCAGTTGCGGTTGCCGAAGTAGACCGGCAGGTCCTGTACCGTCTCGAGCTCGGCGATCAGGGCGCGGTTGATGCCGTTGATCGGCGATACCCCACCGAAGTGCAGGTAATGCTGTGCGACGTCGTCCAGGCGTTCGGGCGGCACGTTGCGCCCGCGGGTGACGTTCTCCAGGAACGGTCGCACCTGCTCGGGCCCTTCCGGCCCGCCGAAGGACAGCAGCAGGACGGCGTCGAATTCCATTAGGGCCTAGAGCATTCCGCTTTAGAGCAACTGCGTGCTGGCGCCACCATCGGCAAAGATGATGGTGCCGGTGGTGGCGGGCAGCCAGTCGGAGAGCACGGCGCACACGGTCTTTGCGACCGGCGTGGGGTCTTTCATGTTCCAGCCGATCGGTGCGCGCTGGTCCCAGCCCTCTTCCAGCAATTGCATCTGAGCGCCGGCCTCCTCGCCGAGCGCGCCGCCGACGATCGCCGACATCGCCAGCGTCCGGATGGGTCCCGCCGCAACGAGATTGGAGCGCACTCCGAACTTGCCGGCCTCGCGGGCGACGAACCGGTTGACCGATTCCAGCGCGCTCTTGGCCACGGTCATCCAGTTGTAGGCGGGCATGGCGCGGCTGGGGTCGAAGTCCATGCCGACGATCGAGCCGCCGGGGTTCATGATCGGCAGCAGCGCCTTGGCCAGCGAGGCATACGAATACGCGGAGATGTGGATGCCCTTGGAGACATCCTCATACGGTGCGTCGAAGAAGGGGTTGATGCCCATCCCGGTCTGCGGCATGAAGCCGATCGAGTGCACCACGCCGTCCAGCTTGTTGCCCTCGCCGATCTCGGCGGTGACCCGCTCGGCCAGCGTGCTCAGGTGCTCCTCGTTCTGCACGTCGAGTTCGATCAGCGGAGCCTTCTCCGGCAGCCGGTCGGCGATGCGCTGGATCAGCCGCAACCGGTCGAAGCCCGTGAGCACCAGTTGGGCGCCCGCCTCCTGGGCCACCTTGGCGATGTGAAACGCGATCGACGAGTCGGTGATGATCCCGGAGACCAGGATCCGTTTGCCGTCGAGCAGTCCTGCCATGTCCGTCCTTAATGTCCTCGATGTCGCGGTTGACGTCCTTGTCGGGGTTAATTCAGTGACCCATGCCCATGCCGCCGTCGACGGGAATGACCGCGCCGGCGATGTAGCTCGCATCCTCGGACGCCAGGAAGCTGACCGCCCCGGCGACCTCCTCGGCGGTGCCGACCCGCTTGGCCGGGATGAATTCCAGTGCGCCCGCCTGGATCCGCTCGTCCAGAGCGCGGGTCATCTCCGTGTCGATGTAGCCGGGGGCCACCACGTTGGCGGTCACACCGGCCTTGGACAGCTCGCGGGAGATCGAGCGTGCCATGCCGATCAGGCCGGCCTTGGCGGCCGCGTAGTTGGCCTGGTTGCCGATGCCCCACATGCCCGACACCGACCCGATGAAGATGATGCGGCCGAACCGCTTGCGCTGCATGCTGCGCGACGCCCGCTGGGCCACGCGGAACGCCCCGGTCAGGTTGGCGTCGATGACCTCGGTGAACCGCTCCTCGGTCATCCGGATGAGGAAGGCGTCTTTGGAGATGCCGGCATTGGATACCAGCACCTCGACCGGACCCTGGTGCTCCTCCACCTCTTTGAACGCGCGGTCGACGGCGTCGTTGTCCGTGACGTCACACACAACGCCGAACAGCCCCTCGGGCGCCCCGGATCCGCGGTGTGTGACGGCCACCTTGTGGCCGTCGGCGGCCAGCCGCTGCGCGATCGCCAGTCCGATGCCTCGGTTTCCGCCCGTCACCAGGACTGAGCGGGATACGAATGCGGGTTTGCCGCCGGTGGCGGTACTTTCGGTGGTGGTCTCGGTGGCCGTGTCAGTCACCCCGTCAACCTATCGCCTGGGGTTGGCGGGACCGTAACCGGCTGGCCAGACGCGTAACGGGCGCGTCGGATTGTCGGTGGCCATCGGCACACTTCCGCCATGGATGAGCCCTTCCTGGGCAGCGAGGCTCGGGCCGCCGGCCTTGTGACGCCCTATCGGCTGCGCAGTCGGTACGTCGCCCTGCACAAAGACGTCTACGTGCCGCGTGATGCGGCGCTCACCGCACGATTGCGCGCCGAAGCGCTGTGGCTGCGCTCGCGTCGCCGCGGCATTCTGGCCGGCTACTCCGCTTCGGCGCTGCACGGCGCCAAGTGGATCGATGCAAGTCTTACCGCCGCGATCATCGACACCAATGCCCGCCGCGAACCCGGCGTCCAGGTCTGGGAAGACCGCATCGAGGCCGACGAGGTGTGCGTCGTCGAGGGCATGCGGGTGACGTCTCCGGAGCGAACGGCGCTCGATCTGGCCAGTCGCTTCCCCCGGGACCAGGCCGTCGCCGCGGTCGACGCCCTCGTTCAGGCGACACATCTGAAACTGGCTGACGTCGAGCGATTGGCCGAGCGCTACCGGGGCCGTCGGGGCATGAAAGCCGCGAGGGCTGCCCTCGACCTGGTTGATGGCGGCGCGCAATCACCCAAGGAAACGCGGCTGCGCCTGCTGTTGATCCGCGCCGGGTTTCCGCGTCCGCAGACACAGATCGCCGTCCGGAATGAATGGGGATGGGCCGAAGCATATTTGGACCTGGGCTGGGAGGACATCAAGGTTGCGGTCGAGTACGACGGCGACCAACACCGGTCCAGTCGCTATCAATATGTCAAGGACATCCGCCGCCTCGAGATGCTTGCGCGTTACGGCTGGATCGTCGTCCGGGTCATCGCAGAAGACCACCCCGACGACGTCATCTACCGGGTGCGCGAGGCGCGGGCGTCGCGAGCCTAACCAGGCTGCGAAATCCGGGGTGGAGAATCGCAGCCAGGTTAGGCACGCGAGACGGTGAGCGTTACGTGGGCAGGCGGCGGTTGATGAGCAACGCCGCCAGCGCCGCAAGCGCCAGCACCAGCGCACCCAACCGCACCCAGCCCATGCTGGCGTCGCCTTTGATCGTCTCGTAGCCGATCTGCTGCTGCAGCGTCGCGTAGACGGCCTTCAGCTCGGCCAGGCTGGCGGCGTTGTACCAGCTGCCCCCCGAGAGCTCGGCGACCTTCTTCATCGTCGAGTCGTCGACGGGCACCGGCTGGCGCTGGTCGTTGATCTCGACGAAGCCGTACGGCGTGCCGAACGAGATCGTCGAGATCGGCACGCCCTGATCCTTGGCGGTGCGGGCGGCGGTGAAGGCGCCCTTCGGGTTGTCGGGATTGGTCGGCATCGTCTCCTTGCCGTCGGAGAACAACACGATGCGCGCCGGCGGCGGGGTGTCGCCACCCCCGATCACCGCGCCCACGGTGGCGATGGCCTGCAACGCGGTGAAGATGCCCTCGCCCGTCGCCGTGCGGTCGGCGAACTGCAGCTTGTCCAGCGCGGTCTTCGTCGCGTCCCGGTTGGTCGTCGGCTGCACCAGCACGGTCGCGGTGCCCGCGTACTCGATCAGCCCGAGGTTGATGCCGGGGGTCAGCTCGTCGGCGAACTGCTTGGCCGCCTCCTGGGCGGCCGCCATCCGGTTCGGCTGCACGTCGGTGGCCCGCATCGACTGCGACACGTCGATCACCAGCATCACCACCGCGCGGTTGCGCGGAATCCGCACGTCGTGCGTCGGACCGGCCATCGCAATCGTGAACAGCACCAGCGACGCCACCAGCAGGATCGCCGGCACATGCCGCCACCGGGGAGGCCGCTCGGGGGCGACGCTTTCCAGCAGCTCCATGTTGGCGAACCGCAGGATGCGCCGCTGCCGCGCCAACTGCATCACGATGTAGAGCGCGGCGAGCCCGACGACGACGAGCAGGAACAGGAAGAACCACGCATGTTCAAAGCCCGACAACGACATCGGGCCGAGGAGCGGCAACGTCACTGCCGCCCCGCCAATGCACCGCGCCTGCGGGACTCGACGAACCGGACGATGTCCGCGATCCAGTCGCGGTCGGTGCGCAGCGTCAGGAGCGGGGCCCCGCAGCTGCGGATGGTGCGTGCCACCTCGGCGCGGTGCGCCGCGGCGGCCTTGGCGAAGTCGTCACGCAGCTGGGCGTCGATGGTGAACTCGCGGGTGACCCCGGACTCGGCGTCCTGCAGCACGACATCGCCGATGTCGGGCAGTTCGACGTCGCGGGGGTCCAGCACCTCGATGGCGAGCACCTCGTGGCGAGCCGAGATCGCGCGCAGCGGACGCATCCAGTTGATCGGGCCCAGGAAGTCGCTGATGATCACCGCCATGCCGCGGCGCCGCTCCGGGCGGCGCAAGGCGTCGATGGCGGTGGCCAGGTCCCCGCGCACCCCCACCGGCGCCCGGGGGGTGGTGGCGATGGTGCGCAGCAGCGTCTGCTCGTGCTGGCGGCCGGAGCGCGCCGGGACGCGCTTCATCGTCGCGCCGTTGGCGATCAGCGCCCCGAGCCGATTGCCGCCGCCGCTGTTGAGGAACGTGATCGCGGCCGAGGCCGCCACCGCCAGGTCCCGCTTCTCGCACCCCACGGTGCCGAAGTCCAGGCTGGCCGACATGTCGACCACCAGCCAGGTTTCCAGCTCGCGGTCGGCGATCATCTGCCGGACGTGCGGGTGCGTGGTGCGCGCGGTGACGGCCCAGTCCATGCGCCGGACGTCATCGCCGGGCTGGTACTCGCGCGACTCCCCCGGCTCCGAACCCGGCCCCGGGATCAGGCCGAGGTGGTCGCCGTGCAACACGCCGTCGAGCTTGCGCTTGACCGTCAGCTCGAGTTGCCGCAGCGCCGCCGCCAGCTTCGGGTCGACGATCTGCCCGCGCTGCATCGATGGCGGATGTGCGATCGCCGCCGGCCGCTGGGGATCGGTCACCGACCGCTGGCCGCGCCGGCGGGCTGCATCACCGGGGGCACCGACTGCCCTTGCTGCGGAACGGCGTTGACCTGCGGCAGGGCCACCGTCTGCAGGACCCGGTTGATGACGATCTCCGGCGAAATCTCGTCGGCGAGGGCGTCGTAGGTGAGCACCAGGCGGTGCCGCAGCACGTCGGGGATGACGTCCACGACGTCTTGCGGGATCACGTAGTCGCGGCCGCGCACCAGGGCCAGCGAGCGCGACGCGGCGATGATGCCCAGCGAGGCACGCGGGGACGCGCCGAAGGAGATCCAGGTCTTGACGTCGTTCATGCCGAGCTGTTCGGGGTGGCGGGTGGCGGTCACGACGCGCACCACGTAGTCGACCAGCGCATGGTGGACGAAGTTGTTGGCCGCGATGTCCTGCAGCCGCAACAGGTCGCCCGTGGCCATGATCTGCTTGGGCTCGGGCGGGCGCACGCCCATCCGGTAGATGATCTCCCGCTCTTCTTCGGGCGTCGGGTAGCCGACGTTGATCTTGAACAGGAAGCGGTCGCGCTGCGCCTCGGGCAGCGGGTACACGCCCTCATGCTCGATCGGGTTCTGGGTGGCCATCACCAGGAACGGGTTGGGCAGCGGGAAGGTCTTGCCGCCGATCGACACGTGGCGTTCCTGCATGACCTCCAGCAGCGCCGACTGCACCTTGGCGGGCGCGCGGTTGATCTCGTCGGCGAGCAGGAAGTTGACCACCACCGGGCCGAGTTCGGTGTCGAACTCCTCCTTGCCCTGCCGGTAGATGCGGGTACCGATGATGTCGGTGGGCACCAGGTCGGGGGTGAACTGGATGCGCGCGAACGTGCCGCCGACGACCTTGGCGAAGGTCTCGACGGCCAGCGTCTTGGCCACGCCGGGGACACCCTCGAGCAATACGTGCCCCTTGGAGAGCAGGCCGACCAGCATCCGCTCGACGAGCTGGTCCTGCCCGACGATGATCCGCTTGACCTCGAAGATGGCCCGCTCGAGGGTGTGGACTTCGGCGGCCAGGCCGTTACCGGCACCACCCGACGGCGCTTCAGGGGCCGGCGGGCCGGACTGTCCGCCCGGGCCCGGGTAACCGCTGGCGCCCGGGGGCGGCCCACCTGCTGTTGTCATCAAGAACCCTCCACAGCTCAATCGGACACGACTGCCGGGCAGCGACGTGCCCGCGTCCAACTATTCCAGGCCCGCCGGATTCCGTCGACGCTGGTGGTTCGCCCCCCCAACCGGTGGGGCGGACCGCGCCTGGATCAGTACTCGATGATCCTAGTCAGGAACGGCGTCATGCCGGGCGCGCGAACCGGGCTGACGGTCACCTTGCCGGCGAGGCTGGACGCCTCCAGCATCTGCCCGTTGCCCAGATACATCGTCACGTGCTGGCCGCCGTTCGGGCCGTAGAAGATCAGGTCGCCGCGCCTGGCCTGGTCGGGCGGGATGTGCCGGCCGGCGTTGTACTGGTCACCGGAGAACCGCGGGATCAGCACGCCGACGCCGGCGAAGCCGTACCGCATCAGGCCCGAGCAGTCGAAACCGGTGATGTTGGCGCCGTCGCCGACGCCCTTGCTGGGACCGTCCAGCGAGCCGCCGCCCCACGAGTACGGAACGCCCATCTGCGATCCCATCCGCTTGATCACGTACTCGATGGCCTGCCGGCCGTAGACGCGCGGGATCTTGCCGCCCGGGTTGGTCGGGCTGGCCGCGGTGGGAGCCGGATCCCCCAGGATGTTGATGCCGAGGCCGCCCAGGAATTGCCGGCCCAGGTCCATCGTCGTCTGGGTGGCCTGGGCGGTGGCCTGCAGCGAGGCATTGGCGACCGCCAGCGGGTCGCCGGGGGCGCCAGCGCTGATCGTCGCCGGCAGCGTCGGGTCCCACGCCCCGGGGTCGGCCGCGGCCGGGGCGGCCCCGGAGTAGGCCACAGACAGCATCAGCCCGGTCACCACGGTGGTGATCCAGGCGAAGTTCATCAGACGAATCCGCTTGCGGCGCATAGCTTTCCGTTCACTTCTCATTCGTTCACCACTCGATGTAGCGGACCACGTAGGGCGTCATGCCGCTGGTGCGCACCGGCGCGACGCGGACTTTCAGACCGATGTCGGGCGCCTCGAGCATCTGGCCGTCACCGAGGTAGATCGTCACGTGCTGGCTGCCGCCGGGTCCGTAGAAGATGACGTCGCCGCGGCGCATTTGGGAGGACGGGATCTTGCGGCCGAGGTTGTACTGCGAGCCCGAGTAGTGCGGCAGCTTGATGCCCACCCCGGCGAACGAGTACAGGACCAGGCCCGAGCAGTCGAAGCCGGTGATGCCCGCCCCGGAGTCGATGCCCTTACTCGGGCCGGCCGCGTTGCCGCCTCCCCAGGAGTAGGGCACGCCGATCTGCGACATGCCGCGCCGGATCACGTATTCGCTGGCCTGCCGCCCGTAAACCCGCGGGATCCGGCCGGCCGTCGCACCGGGGGCCGCGTTGGTGATGCCGGTGTCGTCGGGCTTGAGGATGCCGAGCTGCTGCAGGAAGTTGCGGCCCAGGCCCGCGGTGACTTGTGTCGAGGTGGCGGAGATGCCCAGCACCTGGTTGATGACCGCGATCGGGTCGCCCGGAACGTTGGCGCTGGGGATCATCGGCAGCGTGGGGTCCCAGGCGCCGTCCCAGCGGCGGGCCCCGCCCTGCGGTGCCGGCGCGCCCGGCGAGCCGGTCTCCCACCGGTCGCCCGACGACGGGGCGGCGGGTCCGCCGGGACCCGCCGACCATTGCCGTTTGGCCGCTTCGAGTTTGGCCTGCGCCTCGTCGCGTTCGGCGGCCAGGCGAGTGATTTGTTCGCGTTGTTCGTCGAACTTGCGCTTGGAGTCGGTCAGCGCCGCCACCGCGGCGTCCTGGCTGCCCTTGGCGTCGGCGGCGGCCCGGTCCGCCTTCTGCTTGGCCAGCCGCGCCGCCGATTCCTTGTTCACCTGTTCGGTGCGCGCCCGCTGCAGCTTGTCCATCACCGTCTGGGAACTCGCGGACAGGGTCTTGGCGGCGGCCTGGGTGGCGATGATGTCGTCGGGGCTGCTCGCGGTCAGGTATGCGTTCGAGGGGCCGTTCATATAGGTGGCCGCCGCGAACGTGTCGAACCGCTGCTGCGCCGCGGCGATCGCGGCGTTGGCGTCTTTGACCGCCTGCTGACTGGTCTCCAGGTCGTGCTGGGCCGCGGCGGCGTTGTCCCGGGAGGTCTCGACGTCGACCAGCGCCTTGTTGACGCTCTCCTGCTCGGTCTGGATCTCGGCGCTCAGGTTTTCCAGCCGTTGGTTGGCCTTGGCGACGTTGGCGATCAGGCCGGCCAGGCTGTCCGCGGCGGGATCACCGTGCGCGAGCCCCGGCGTACAAAGCAACAGGGCCACGCTCACCACCGATGGCACGACCGGCCGGACCAGCCTCGCGACCGGCCTCGCAGCGGAGCCCCGGCGTGTGCGTGTCATTCGACTCAGGTCTCCTACGGCTCAACGTGACGGGCGGCGCCGGCCACGAAGTTCACTAAGGGCGCCAAAGACAACAGCAGCATCATTTGCACCGTACGTCACACTTTTGGGCGTGCAAACGCTCCGCCGAAATCGCACTCTCTACGTGCGTTTAATGTGACCGAACGGTGACCTACCGTGTTTGCCGCTTGGTGGCAGCACGTCCCCGATGCCCGACTTCCCGCCGAGGCGGACGCGCCTGGCTAGGCGGTGCTGGTGGGCGTCACTTCCTGCGCCCCCGCCGAATCCGTTGGGGTTGCTGAACGCTTGCTGCGCATCTGCAGGAAGCGGGTCCCGACCGCCGCCGCGAGCACGCCGAGCAACAGGAAGATGGTCAGGCCCGTCCAGGGAAATTCCGGGGCTTCCAGCTCGTTCAGGAAATGCTGCGCCGAGACGACCGGGTTGCCCGTCTTTGCGTGGTCCTCGCCGGCCTCCAGCGTGACGCGCGCGAATTGCGTGCTGTAGCTCCCCACGTAGCTCGTGCTCAGGGTCAGGACGGTGGCGTCGTGATAGTCGGCGCCCACCACCGTGGAGATGTCGCGCAGCGGGGTGTCGTTCGGAGGGTTGTGGTCGAGCAGCACGATCTTGAGGTTGATGCCGTGGGCATGGGCTTCATCGACGATGTGCAACAGGCCGGGCATGTCCGCCGCCGGCGCGCTGACGCCCGTGGCGGCGACCTGGGCCTTGACCGCGGTCATGTCGACATCTTGCGGGATGTAGACGGGTAGGGCCGGGTGCCAGGTCATGATGTCCCTCCTGCCGTAGCGCTACAGGCACCGTACGCGACTTCGTTTCGGGGGGTTTAAACCGTCGACTCAGACGATAAGACTGGGACTACGGGCGCCCCGCCTTATGCAGGACAAGCGTACTGTTAAAGTGGCCGTACTCGTTTGAAGCACCGCCGACACGGCCCGTCGGCGGGAGAACTTAATCCTCGGGAGTTGAAGTGAGCAAAGAAGATTCTGTGAACTCGTTCGGAGCACGCGACACCCTCAAGGTCGGCGACAAGAGCTATCAGATCTACCGTCTCGACGCCGTCCCGAACACCGAGAAACTCCCCTACAGCCTCAAGGTGCTGGCCGAGAACCTGCTGCGCAACGAGGACGGCAGCAACATCACCAAGGACCACATCGAGGCCATCGCGAACTGGGATCCCAAGGCGGAACCCAGCATTGAGATCCAGTACACGCCCGCCCGCGTCGTCATGCAGGACTTCACCGGGGTGCCGTGCATCGTCGACCTGGCCACCATGCGGGAGGCCATCGGCGACCTCGGTGGCAAGGCCGACAAGGTCAACCCGCTGGCGCCGGCCGACCTGGTGATCGACCACTCGGTGATCGCCGACCTGTTCGGCACCGCCGACGCCTTCGAGCGCAACGTCGAGATCGAGTACCAGCGCAACGGCGAGCGCTACCAGTTCTTGCGCTGGGGCCAAGGCGCTTTCCGCGATTTCAAGGTGGTGCCGCCCGGCACCGGCATCGTGCACCAGGTCAACATCGAGTACCTGGCCAGTGTCGTAATGGAGCGCGACGGTGTGGCCTACCCCGACACCTGCGTGGGCACCGACTCGCACACCACCATGGTCAACGGGCTGGGCGTGCTGGGCTGGGGCGTCGGCGGCATCGAGGCCGAGGCCGCGATGCTCGGCCAGCCGGTGTCGATGCTGATCCCGCGGGTGGTCGGCTTCAAGCTGACCGGTGAGATCCAACCGGGCGTCACCGCGACCGACGTGGTGCTGACCGTCACCGAGATGCTGCGCAAGCACGGCGTGGTCGGCAAGTTCGTCGAGTTCTACGGCGATGGCGTGGCCGAGGTGCCGCTGGCCAACCGCGCCACCCTGGGCAACATGAGCCCCGAATTCGGTTCCACCGCAGCGATTTTCCCGATCGACGAGGAGACCATCTCCTACCTGCGGTTCACCGGCCGCAACGAGGAGCAGCTGGCGCTGGTCGAGGCGTACGCCAAAGAGCAGGGCATGTGGCACGACCCCTCCCACGAGCCGGCCTTCTCCGAATACCTCGAACTCAACCTCTCCGAAGTGGTGCCGTCGATCGCCGGGCCCAAGCGCCCGCAGGACCGGATCGCGTTGTCGGACGCCAAGTCCACCTTCCGCGCGCAGATTGGCGACTACGTCGGCGACGACCCGGACAAGACGGAGTACTCGAAGCTCGACGAGGCCGTCGACGAGTCCTTCCCGGCCAGCGACCCCGGGGCGCTGGAGAACGGTCACGCCGACGACGCCCCGAAGGTGGAATCGGCCGCGGCGCATGCCAAGGGTCGGGTGAGCAGCCCGGTGACGGTGAAGTCGGACGAACTCGGCGAGTTCGTGCTCGATCACGGCGCGGTGGTGATCGCGGCGGTCACGTCGTGCACCAACACCTCCAACCCCGAGGTGATGCTGGGCGCGGCGCTGTTGGCGCGCAACGCCGTCGAGAAGGGGCTGGCGTCCAAGCCCTGGGTGAAGACCACGATGGCGCCCGGCTCCCAAGTGGTCCACGACTACTACGACAAGGCCGGCCTGTGGCCGTATCTCGAGAAGCTCGGCTTCTACCTCGTGGGCTACGGCTGCACCACGTGCATCGGCAACTCCGGCCCGCTGCCCGAGGAGATCTCCAAGGCGATCAACGACAACGACCTGTCGGTGGCCGCGGTGCTGTCCGGTAACCGCAACTTCGAGGGCCGGATCAACCCCGACGTGAAGATGAACTACCTGGCGTCGCCCCCGCTGGTGGTCGCCTACGCGTTGGCGGGGACCATGGACTTCGACTTCGAGAGCCAGGCCCTGGGTACCGACAAGGACGGCAACGACGTCTTCCTGAAAGACATCTGGCCGTCGCAGAAGGACGTCTCGGACACCATCGCCTCGGCGATCAGCCAGGAGATGTTCACCAAGAACTACGCCGACGTCTTCAAGGGCGACGAGCGGTGGCGAAACCTGCCCACGCCGAGCGGCAATACCTTTGAGTGGGACCAGAATTCGACGTACGTGCGCAAGCCCCCGTACTTCGAGGGCATGTCGGCGGAGCCCGAGCCGGTCAAGGACATCACCGGCGCCCGGGTGCTGGCCCTGCTGGGCGACTCGGTGACCACCGACCACATCTCCCCCGCCGGCGCCATCAAGCCGGGCACCCCGGCCGCGCAGTACCTCGACGAGCACGGCGTGGCCCGCAAGGACTACAACTCCTTCGGCTCGCGGCGCGGCAACCACGAGGTGATGATCCGCGGCACGTTCGCCAACATCCGGCTCCGCAACCAGTTGCTCGACGACGTCTCGGGTGGCTACACCCGCGACTTCACCCAAGACCCTGTAGATGGGAAGGCCCCGCAGGCGTTCATCTACGACGCCGCGCAAAACTATGCGGCGCAGAACATTCCGCTGGTCGTCCTCGGCGGCAAGGAGTATGGGTCCGGCTCCTCGCGCGACTGGGCGGCCAAGGGAACCCTGCTGCTGGGCGTGCGGGCGGTGATCGCCGAGTCGTTCGAGCGCATCCACCGCTCCAACCTGATCGGCATGGGCGTGATCCCGCTGCAGTTCCCCGAGGGCAAGTCCGCCAAGGAATTGGGGCTGGACGGCACCGAGGTGTTCGACATCACCGGCATCGAGGCGCTCAACGACGGCAAGACGCCCAAGACGGTGCGGGTGAAGGCGGCCAAGGAATCCGGCGATCCGATCGAGTTCGACGCGGTGGTGCGCATCGACACTCCGGGCGAGGCCGACTACTACCGCAACGGCGGCATCCTGCAGTACGTGCTGCGCAACATGCTGAAGTCGGGCTAAGCAGCCGGCCAAACCCGGCCCATGCCGAAAGTCAGTGAGGACCATCTGGCGGCGCGCCGCCGCCAGATCCTCGACGGTGCCCGCCGCTGCTTCGCCGAACACGGCTACGACAGGGCCACGGTGCGGCGGCTGGAACAGGCGATCGGGATGTCGCGCGGCGCGATCTTCCACCACTTCCGCGACAAGGACGCGCTGTTCTTCGCGCTGGCGCACGAGGACGCCGAGCGGATGGCCGATGTGGCGTCGCGCGAGGGCCTCATCCAGGTGATGCGCGACATGCTCGCCGCCCCCGAGCAGTTCGACTGGCTGGCCACCAGGTTGGAGATCGCGCGCAAGCTGCGCAACGACCCGGACTTCAACCGCGGTTGGGCCGAGCGGTCCGCGGAACTGGCGGCGGCGACGACCGATCGGTTGCGCCGGCAGAAGGAGGCGCAACGGGTGCGTGACGACGTACCCGGCGACGTGTTGCAGTGCTATCTGGAGCTGGTGCTCGACGGCCTGGTGGCGCGGCTGGCCTCAGGCGAGGACCCGCGGCGGTTGTCCGCCGTGCTCGACCTGGTGGAGAAGTCGGTGCGGCGCAACGACTCCGGGGATTCCGTACCGCGCGAATAGCGCGGCGACGCTACGCCCGCGCGGTCCGCGAAGTGTGGTTGGGGCCACCCCGGCCGCGCATCGTGGTGCCCGCCTGCAGTAGCAGGGCATGAACCGATCCGTACGATCTGCCGGTGCTGGCCGCCAGCGTGCGGATGCTGGCCCCGCCCTCGTAGGCGTTACGCAGCTCGAACAACAACTGCTCGCGGGTCTTCTTCGACCCCTGCAGCGTCCTTTTCATGGATGCCCTCCGCGCCCGAACACGATCGCAAGCACCAAGAGTAGGAAGCCGCCGCCGCCCGCGGGCCGATTTGACCGAAGTCAGGCGAGCTCGATGAGATCCCGGTATTCGTCGGACCAGAAGTCCTCGGTGCCGTCGGGCAGCAGCACCACGCGCTGCGGGTCCAGCGCCTCGGCCGCACCGGGATCGTGCGTCACCAGCACCACCGCGCCCTGATAGCTGCGCAGCGCGTCGAGCACCTGTTCGCGCGAGGCGGGATCCAGGTTGTTCGTCGGTTCGTCGAGCAGCAGCACGTTGGCCGTGGAGGCCACCAGGCCGGCCAGCGCGAGCCGGGTCTTCTCCCCGCCCGACAGGGTGCCCGCCGGCTGGTCGAGTTGCGGGCCGCTGAACATGAACGCGCCCAACAGCCCGCGCAGCTCCTGCTCCCCCGAATCGGGCGCGGCGTGCCGGATGTTCTCCCACACGCTCGCGTCGTTGTCGAGCGTGTCGTGCTCCTGCGCGAAGTAGCCCATGCGCAAACCGTGCCCTGGCTCCAGCCCGCCGGTGTCGGGCTGCTCGGTGCCGGCCAACAGTCGCAGCAGCGTGGTCTTGCCGGCGCCGTTGAGGCCCAGCACCACCACCCGAGAGCCGCGGTCGATGGCCAGGTCGACGAGGAGCGAGTGGCCGACAAAGTGGCCCGCATCAAGTTCCCGACCCCCGCCCCGTGCGGGCGCACACCGTTGGTCGCCAAGGGACTGAGCAAGTCGTACGGCTCGCTGGAGGTGTTCACCGGCGTCGACCTGGCCATCGACCGCGGCTCTCGGGTGGTGGTGCTGGGCCTCAACGGCGCCGGCAAGACCACGCTGCTGC
>NZ_LZJM01000138.1:0-83899 GCF_001667665.1 Mycobacterium sp. E342 | reverse complement strand
GCCGCAGCAGGGCTACTCCGACCGGCCCGGCCGGACCCGGCCGAGCCCCGAGCCCGGGCCGCCGACGCTGGCGTGGTCCGCGCTGCCCGAGCAAACCAACCCGGTCCGCAACGGCCCCCGCGCCCCGCGACCCGCGCCGCCGAATCCACCGTCGCGGCAGCCGGTTTCACCGCCCCGGCCGGCGCCACGCACGCCACCCGAGGAGCGGACCGTCGTACACGCCGGCGTGCCGGCCGCCGAACTCACCGTCGTCGACGCCAAGTCGGCCGACGTTTCGAACCTGGCGACGCGCTTTGTGAAGTTGCTCTCACCACGCTCGTCGGCGGCCGCGGGCACCCGCGCCCTGACGATCGGCCGCGCGGCCGAATGCGACATCGTCGTCTCCGACGTGCTGGCCTCCCGTCAGCACGCGACGTTGGTGCAGACTCCCCTGGGCACCGAGATCCGAGACAACAGCATCAACGGAACCTTCGTCAACGGCACCCGGGTCGGGTCGGCGATCCTGACCGACGACGACGTCGTCACCATCGGCAACGTCGACCTCGTTTTTCGCGATGGCACCCTGACCGAACGCAGCGAAGCCGCGACGCGCACCGGCGGCCTGGAGGTGCGCAACGTCAAGTACGTCGTCAACAACGGCAAACAGCTGCTGGACGACATCTCGCTGATCGCGCGCCCCGGAACGCTGACCGCCGTGATCGGCGGTTCGGGCGCCGGAAAGAGCACATTGGCCAGGCTCATCGCCGGCTACACCACACCCAGCTCCGGCTCGGTCACGTTCGAGGGCCACGACATTCACACCGAATACGCGTCGTTGCGCAGCCGCATCGGAATGGTCCCGCAGGACGACGTGGTGCACCGGCAGCTGACGATCAACCAGGCGCTCGGCTACGCCGCCGAACTGCGCCTGCCGCCCGACACCAGCAAATCCGACCGGACGAAGGTGGTCGCGCAGGTCCTCGACGAGCTCGACCTGACCAAACACGCCGACACCCGGGTGGACAAGCTGTCCGGCGGTCAGCGCAAACGGGCGTCGGTGGCACTCGAGCTGCTCACCGGCCCGTCGCTGTTGATCCTGGACGAACCCACCTCGGGCCTGGACCCGGCGCTCGACCATCAGGTCATGACGATGCTGCGGCAGCTGGCCGACGCCGGTCGCGTGGTGATCGTGGTGACGCACATGCTGTCCTACCTCGACACCTGCGACCAGCTGCTGTTGGTGGCTCCCGGCGGCAAGACGGCCTACTGCGGTCCGCCCGACCAGATCGGCGCGGCGATGGGCACCACCAACTGGGCAAAGATCTTCACCAAGGTGGGCGCCGATCCCGAGGAGGCCAACCGGCGCTTCCAGGAGCGGCGTGACGTCGAGAAGCGGCCGTCGAAGCTGTTGCCGGACAAGGCCGCCGAGCCGGGCGCCCTGGGCGAGCCGGTGCATACCAGTGTGCCGCGCCAGATTTCGACGGTCGCCCGCCGGCAGGTCCGCCTGGTGGTCGCCGATCGCGCATACTTCGCCTTCCTGGCGCTGTTGCCGTTCATCCTGGGTTCGCTGTCGCTGACCGTCCCGGGCGGCAACGGATTCCACCTGCCGGGCGCGAACGCCGGGACTCCCGATGAAGCGGCGCAGATCTTGGCGCTGCTGATGCCCGCGGCGGCGTTCATGGGCACCGCGCTGACCATTCGCGACCTGGTCGGCGAGCGCCCCATCTTCCAGCGCGAGCAGGCTGTCGGGCTGTCGACCACGGCCTACCTGCTCGCCAAGACCGCGGTGTTCTGCGGGTTCGCGATCGTGCAGTCGACGATCATCACCGCCATCGTGGTCATCGGCAAGAGCGCGCCGACGCGGGGCGCGGTCCTGCTCGGCCATTCGACCGTCGGCGCGACCGCCGAACTGTTCGCGACCGTCGCGGCCACCTGTGTGGCCTCGGCCGTTCTCGGCCTGGCGATTTCGTCGCTGGTGCGCTCCAGCGAGCAGATCATGCCGCTGTTCGTGGTGACGGTGATGGCACAGCTGGTGCTGTGCGGCGGCATGGTCCCGGTGACCGGCCGGCTGGGGCTGGACCAGCTGTCCTTCGCGATGCCCGCGCGCTGGGGCTACGCCGCGGCGGCGTCGACGGTCGATCTGCGGCACCTGGTGCCCGACTCGCTGCTGTCTCAGGACCGGTTCTGGCAGCACACGTCGAGGGTCTGGTTGCTCGACATGGGCATGCTGGCGGCGTTGTCGCTGTCCTACGCCGGTTTCGTGCGCTGGAGAATCCGGCTGCGTCGTTAAGATTGCCTCATCCATCCACCGAAGCACGAGACGTTCGACCTCCTCGCCCGCACCAACACCGACCCGAAGGGCATCGTGCGGGCCGTGGACGACTATGCGGTCCACCCGTGGGGCCTGTACGTGGCCCGGCCCACTCCCGGCCGCGCCCAGTTTCACTACCTCGAGTCGTGGCTATTGCCGTCGCTCGGCTTGCGCGCCACGGTCTTTCACTTCAACCCGGGCCATGAACGCCATCTCGACTACTACCTCGACGTGGGCGAATACACGCCCGGCCCCGACGTCTGGCGTTCGGAAGACCATTACCTCGACATCGAGGTCCGCACCGGCCAGGGAGCCGAGCTGGCTGATGTCGACGAGTTGCTGGATGCCGTCCGCCACGGCTTGCTGACTCCGGAGGTCGCCGAGCGGGCGGTGCGATGCGCCGTGGACGCCGTGGCGGGGCTGGCCCGCAACGGCTATGACCTGTCCCGCTGGCTGGCCGGCCAGGGGATGGAGCTGACGTGGCGCGAGACATAGGGGCGGCCCTGCCCGAGGCGGTGAGCGAGGCGCTGCACGACGAGCCGGTGCCTGACTGGCGGTCCCCCACGCTGGCCACCCTGACCGACGAGCGGTTCTCCGATCCGGGCTGGATCTTCGAGCGCAAGTTCGACGGCATGCGTTGCCTTGCGTTTCGCGACGGCGACCGGGTGCTGCTGTTGTCGCGAAACCGTCAGCCGCTCAACGGCACCTATCCGGAACTGGTCGACGCGGTCGCCGCCCAGCACAGCACGCGCTTCGTGCTGGACGGCGAGGTGGTGGCGTTCGCGGGGCGACGCACCAGCTTCGCCCGGTTGCAGGCCCGCCTGGGCATCACCGACCCCGCGGTGGCCCGCGCGTCGCCGGTGCGGGTCTTCTACTACGTCTTCGACCTGCTGCACCTCGACGGCAAGTCCACCGTCGATGCGCCGCTGCTGTGGCGTAAGCGGCTGCTGCGCAAGGCGATCGAGTTCGGCGGTCCGCTCCGGTACACCCCGCATCGGGTTGGGGACGGCCTGGCCGCCTACCGCGCGGCGTGCGAGCGCGGCGACGAAGGGGTGATCGCGAAGCTGGCCGATTCGAGGTATGACGGTGGCCGCTCGAGGAATTGGCTGAAGTTCAAGTGCGTGCGCGACCAGGAGTTCGTGGTCGGCGGCTACACCAGCCCCAAGGGCAGCCGGGTCGAGCTGGGCGCGCTGCTGCTGGGCTATTACGACGGCCGCGACCTGGTCTACGCCGGGAAAGTGGGCACCGGCTTCGACGACGCCACGCTGCGCCGACTGCACGAGCGGCTATCGGCGATCACGCGCGACACACCCCCCTTCAGCCGCGGTCTGGTGCGCGAACCCGATGCCCACTGGGCGCGCCCGGAATTGGTGGTCCAGATCGGTTTCACCGAGTGGACCCGCGACGGGAGGCTGCGCCACCCGCGCTATCTGGGCATCCGCACGGACAAGGACGCCGCCGAGGTGGTGCGCGAGACCCGGGTGTGACCACTTGGTCGTGGAAACCCGGCGGGCGTAATGTCAGCAACCATGAGCTGCAACGGAAGCAGGTTGCTGCCGATCACCGCGGTGACGATCGTCGCCGTCGGCTCCCAGTTGAGCCCGGCGACCGCGCGGGCGGACCTGCACAACATCACCTACCGCGCCCGGATCGACGCGCTGACGACCGGCAGTCAGGCCACGTTCATCATCAACGGCGGCCAGACCAACACCACCAACCTGCCGTCCATGCCCGGCAACGCATTCGAGGCCAACACCGTGCTGCCCGACCCGCAACAAGCCGGGATGCGCATCGTGCTCCACTTCCCCTACTCGGCAAACGTGCACTGCGAGATCGACGTCGACGACAACGTTTTCACCCAAACCGACCAGATGGTCCGGCCCGCACCGGGGAACACCGACCCCAACAACGGTGCGCTGGCATGCGGCGCACCCTTGCCGGGCCAGGGCTAGGGCCGCCAGCCTGTGGAGTCCGCCCACGCCCACGCGCGCCGGTAGGCGTCGGCATACCACGGCTCCTTGACGGCGACGTACGGCGCGGTGTCGCCGCCGCCGGCCTCGGTCTCGGCTGACCGCTTGACGGACAGGTAGTCGGCCCGCGCCCCCGCGTCGGCCGACAGCCAGGCCACGAACAACAGGGCGAACTGTTGATTGGGCCAGCCGTCCACCCGGATGTGCACGTTGGTGGGACGCCCCGGATCCGCCGAGGCGTGAATCCGCTTGTCCCACAACACCGCATCGTCACTATGGTCGTAGCGCTCGACGGCGCTGCGGGCATCGGGCTTGGCGACGTCGGAGGTGATGCTTTCGATGCGCGGGTAACCGGCGGCCAGCAGTGGCTCGGCGAGTTCGTCGGCGACGGCAAGGGATTCGACGGTGATCTGTATGTCGATGACGTCCTTGGCGGGAAAGTCCGGCACGGCGGTCGAACCGATGTGGTCCACCCGAATCGCCCGGTGCCCGCAGGCGGTCCGCAACCGGTTGGCGATCCGCCGTGCCTGGTCCGGCCAGCCCGGATCGGGCGGCACCAACCGCGCCTGGGCCCGGGCGTACCGACGCCGACTCAGGTTGTCCGCAAACGGCCGTATCCGGTGGTCCCACAGGTCATGTGCCCGCTGCACCAGGTCCTCCGGGCTGCCGGAGTTGTCCACCCAGATGTCGGCGACCGCACGGCGCTGCTCGTCGCTGGCCTGCGCGGCGATCCGCGCGCGGGCGTCGGATTCGGGCATGCCGCGCTGACCGACCAGCCGTCGCACCCGCACCTCGACGTCGGCGTGCACCACGACGACCAGCGGGAACAGCGGCGCCATCCCCGACTCCACCAGCAGCGGAATGTCCTCGACGACAACCGAGTCCTCGGGCACCGAGGCGATGATCTCGGCGCGGCGCTTGCCGACCAGCGGGTGCACGATGCCGTTCAGCCGTTGGCGCGCCTCGTCATCGGCAAAGGCCTTGGCGGCCAACGCGGGACGATCCAGCGATCCATCGGGAAGCAGGATGTCGCCACCGAACGCGTCGACCAGCGCCGCCAATCCCTCGGTGCCCGGCTGGACCACCTCGCGCGCGATGACGTCACCGTCGACGATGACCGCACCGCATTTGGCGAAGGTGGCCGACAGCGCCGACTTGCCGGCGCCGATGCCACCGGTCAACCCGATACGCAGCATGCGGGACCGCTATTAGGCGTTGCCGGCGAGTTTCTCCCGCAGGGCGGCCAATTGGGCGTCGCTGGCCAGCGACCCGCCGGCCGCCTTCTCCTCGCGCGCACCGTTGCCCGACGACTGCTCGGCGTGCCCGGCCGCCTCGGCCGCGGCGAACTTCTCCATCTGCGCGGTGTGCATCTTGTGCCGGCGCTCGGCCTCGGCGTAACGGGCCTCCCACTCGGCGCGCTGCTTATCGAATCCCTCGAGCCACTCGTTGGTCTCGGCGTCGAAGCCCTCGGGGAAGATGTAGTTGCCCTGCTCGTCGTAGCTGTCGGCCATGCCGTACTTCGCCGGGTCGAATTCCTCGGTGTAGTCCTCGTTGGCCTGCTTGAGCGACAACGAGATCCGGCGGCGCTCCAGGTCGATGTCGATGACCTTGACCATGGCGTCGTCGCCGACGGCGACCACCTGGTCGGGCACCTCGACGTGGCGCTCGGCCAGCTCGGAGATGTGCACCAGGCCCTCGATGCCCTCCTCGACGCGGACGAACGCGCCGAACGGAACCAGCTTGGTGACCTTGCCCGGCACGATCTGCCCGATGGCGTGCGTGCGGGCGAAGTGCCGCCACGGGTCTTCCTGGGTGGCCTTGAGCGACAACGAGACCCGCTCGCGGTCCATGTCGACGTCGAGCACCTCGACGGTGACCTCGTCACCGACCTGGACGACCTCGGACGGGTGGTCGATGTGCTTCCAGGACAGCTCGGAGACGTGCACCAGGCCGTCCACACCGCCCAGGTCGACGAACGCGCCGAAGTTGACGATGGAGGAGACGACACCCTTGCGGATGGCGCCCTTCTGCAGCTGGTTGAGGAACTCGCTGCGCACCTCGGACTGGGTCTGCTCCAGCCACGCCCGGCGCGACAGCACCACGTTGTTGCGGTTCTTGTCCAGCTCGATGATCTTGGCCTCGATCTCCTTGCCGATGTACGGCTGCAGGTCGCGAACGCGGCGCATCTCGACCAGCGACGCGGGCAGGAAGCCACGCAGGCCGATGTCGAGGATCAGGCCGCCCTTGACGACCTCGATGACGGTGCCCTTGACGGCCTCGTCCTTCTCCTTGAGCGCCTCGATGGTGCCCCAGGCGCGCTCGTACTGGGCGCGCTTCTTGGACAGGATCAGGCGGCCCTCTTTGTCCTCCTTGGTGAGGACGAGCGCTTCGACTTCATCGCCTACGGAAACGACCTCGCTGGGGTCGACGTCGTGCTTGATGGAGAGCTCGCGGGCGGGAATGACGCCCTCGGTCTTGTAGCCGATGTCGAGGAGCACCTCGTCCCGGTCCACTTTGACGATCGTCCCCTCGACGATGTCGCCATCGTTGAAGTACTTGATCGTTTTGTCTATTGCGGCAAGAAAGTCCTCGCTGGAGCCGATGTCGTTGACGGCTACTTGGGGCGAGGTGACGGTGGGACTCGGCATGTGGTGGGTTGCTCCGGACAGGTTGGGTCGTAGGGATAAAACTGGGATTTACCTATTGAGGCTACTCGACTGCGTACACGCTGGCCAAACCCGGGCGGCGCGTCACCTGCGCCATACCGGGCGTTCGGCCACGGTGAAGTGACGCCAGTGCGAATTTCGGGCCAAATTTTTTCCACTATGAAATCACACTCGGGCGCCGACGCGCCGGTAAATGCACTGCGTGGGGGGATTCCGGCGCTAGTGCGCGGCGGCGTCCCACGAGCGGCCGTATCCCACCGAAACCTCCAGCGGAACGTCGAGCGGGTAGGCGCCGCCCATCTTCTCGCGGGCCAGGGCCTCGAGTCGGTCGCGTTCGCCGGGCGCGACCTCGAACAGGAGTTCGTCGTGGACCTGCAACAGCATCCGGGATTGCAGCCTCGCCTCTTTGATCGCCTTGTCGACCTCGATCATCGCCACCTTGATGATGTCGGCGGCGCTGCCCTGGATGGGGGCGTTGAGCGCCGCCCGCTCGGCGGCCTCTCGCACCTGGCGGTTGCTGCTGTCCAGCTCGGGAAGGTAACGGCGCCGGCCGAGCACCGTCGAGGTGTAGCCGTCCTTGCGCGCCTGATCCACGACGTTCATCAGGTAGTCGCGTACCCCGCCGAACCGGGCGAAGTAGGCCTCCATCTGTTCCTTCGCCTCTTCGGTGGAGATCTTCAGCTGTTGCGACAGGCCGTAGGCGCTCAACCCGTACGCCAGCCCGTACGACATCGCCTTGACCCGCCGGCGCAGCTCGGCGGTGACCTCCTCGATGGGCACGCCGAACGCCCGCGACGCGACGAACGAATGCAGGTCCTCCCCCGTGTTGAAGGCCTCGATGAGGCCCTCGTCCCGGGACAGGTGAGCCATGATCCGCATCTCGATCTGGCTGTAGTCGGCCGTCATCAGCTCGCTGTACGCCCCCGACTCACCCGAGCCGACCACGAACGCGTCGCGGATCCGCCGGCCGGCCTCGGTGCGGATCGGGATGTTCTGCAGGTTCGGTTCGGTCGAGGAGAGCCGGCCCGTCGCCGCGATCGTCTGGTTGAACGTGGTGTGGATGCGCCCGTCGGAGGCCACCGAGGCCAGCAGCCCGTCCACGGTGACCTTGAGCCGGGTGACGTCGCGGTGGGTGAGCAGGTGCTGCAAGAACGGGTGGCCGGTCTTGTCGAACAGCGACTGCAGGGCGTCCGCGTCGGTGGTGTAACCGGTCTTGGTGCGCTTGGTCTTCGGCATCGCCAGCTCGTCGAAGAGCACCGCCTGCAACTGTTTCGGCGAGCCCAGGTTGATCTGCTTGCCGATCACCGCGTAGGCCGCCTCGGCCGCATCGCGGATCTGATGGGCGAACTCGCTCTGCAGCTCGCCGAGCAGTTCCAAATCGACTGCGATACCGGTGTGTTCCATCCCGGCCAGCACCCGCTGCACCGGCAACTCCATGCCGGCCAGCAGCGATGTGGAGTTGATGCGGGCCAGCTCCTCATCGAGCGCGTCGGCGAGGTCGAGCACCGCCACGGCCCGCAGGATCAGCGTCTGCACCGCTTGGTCGTCCGTGCCGTCGGGATCGTCGAGAAGCGAAAGCTGTTGCTGTTCAGTCGTTTCCGCGCGCAGCTCCCGCCGTAGGTAGCGCAGTGAGAGGTCCTCGAGGGAGAAGCTGCGCTGCCCGGGGCGCACCAGGTAGGCGGCCAGGGCGGTATCGGAGGTGACGCCGGCCAGCGTCCAGCCCCGGCCGGCGAGGTCGTGCATGGCCAGCTTGGCTTCGTGCAGCGCCTTGGGCGGACCGGGGTCGGCCAGCCAGGACGCCAGCGCGGCCTCGTCGTCGGGCTCCAGCGCCGAGGTGTCGATGTAGCGGCCCTCACCGTCGGCGGACACGATGGCCAGCGCGGTGGCGTCGGCGTCGTATGCCAGGTGGGTGCCGACGACGGCCAGGCCGAAGCGCTTGCCCGAGCTGTGCCCGGCCAGCCAGACGGCCAGCTCGCCGGGCTGCAATGCACCGCCGCGCACGTCGAAACCCGCGTCGACCTCGGGCTCCACCGCGGCCAGGGTGTCGAACAACCGGTCGCGTAGCACCCGGAACTCGAGGTCGTCGAAGAGCCGGTGGATGTGGTCGCGATCCCACGGCTGCATGCGCAGCGTGTCCGGGGTCTGCGCCAGCGGCACGTCCTTGACGAGGTCGGTGAGTTCGCGGTTGCGGATCACGCCGGCCAGGTTGGCCCGCAGCGCGTCCCCGACCTTGCCGCGCACCGAGTCGACGTTGTCCACCAGGCCTTGCAGCGAGCCGTATTCGGCGATCCATTTCGACGCGGTCTTCTCCCCCACGCCGGGGATGCCGGGCAGGTTGTCGCTGGGATCGCCACGCAGGGCGGCGAAGTCGGGGTACTGCGTCGGCGTCAGCCCGTACTTCTCGACGACGGCCTCGGGTGTGAACCGGGTGAGCTCGCTGACGCCCTTGCGCGGATAGAGAACCGTCACGTCGTCGCTCACCAATTGCAGGGAGTCCCGGTCCCCGGTGACCACCAGGACGCGGAACCCCGCCTGCTCGGCCTGGGTGGCCAGCGTCGCGATCAGGTCGTCGGCCTCGAAGCCGGGCTCGGCGAGCACCGTGATGCCCAGCGCGTTCAGCACTTCCTTGGTGATGTCGATCTGGCCGTGAAACTCGTCGGGCGTCGACGACCGATTCGCCTTGTACTCCGGGTACCGCTCGGAGCGGAAAGTCTGCCGCGACACGTCGAACGCGGCGGCCACGTGTGTGGGCGCCTCGTCGCGCAGCAGGTTGATCAGCATCGCGGTGAAGCCGTATACGGCGTTGGTGGTCAGGCCGCCGCGGGTCTTGAAGTTCTCGGCGGGCAGCGCGTAGAACGCGCGGAAGGCCAGCGAATTGCCGTCCAGCAGCATCAGCGTCGGCTTCGTCTGCTCCTCGGCGGTGGTGCTCACGGCTCACACTCTAGGCACCCGGTACGACGCGGCACGCGTCCCGACCACCCCGGGGCCAGAACTGCAACACGTTTCAGTTTTGCATTGCGGCTGGGTAGTCTGGCCGAGTGCCAGAGGTCACCAGCCAAGAACCCGCGATCGACGGATGGTTCGCCACCGATGAAGCAGGCCACCCGCATCTGATCGGCGGCAAGTGCCCCGCGTGCGGCACCTACGTCTTCCCGCCGCGCGAGAACAACTGCCCCAACCCGGCCTGCGCCAGCGACACACTCGAGCCCGTCGCCTTGTCGACCCGGGGAACGTTGTGGAGCTACACCGAGAACCGGTATCCGCCGCCCCCGCCCTACCCGGCACCGGATCCGTTCGAGCCGTTCGCCATCGCCGCGGTCGAGCTGGCCGCCGAAGGGCTGATCGTGCTGGGCAAGGTGGTCGAGGGGACCCTGGCCGAGGATCTGAAGGTCGGCATGGAGATGGAGTTGACCACGATGCCGCTGTTCACCGACGACGACGGCGTGCAACGCATCGTGTACGCGTGGAAGGTGGCCTGACATGACGACACCCGAGCCGCTCTACATCCTCGGCGCCGGCATGCACCCGTGGGGCAAGTGGGGTCGCGACTTCACCGAATACGGCGTGGTCGCGGCGCGCGCCGCACTGGCCGAGGCCGGCCTGGACTGGACACAAATCCAGCTGGTCGCCGGCGCGGACACCATCCGCAACGGCTACCCGGGCTTCATCGCCGGGTCGACGTTCGCCCAGAAGCTGGGCTGGAACGGCGTGCCGGTGAGTTCGAGCTACGCCGCGTGCGCCAGCGGCTCCCAGGCGCTGCAGAGCGCGCGGGCGCAGATCCTGGCCGGCTTTTGCGACGTCGCGCTGGTGATCGGCGCCGACACCACCCCCAAGGGCGCGTTCGCCCCGGTCGGCGGGGAACGCAAGAACGATCCCGACTGGCAGCGCTTCCACCTGATCGGTGCGATGAACCCGGTGTACTTCGCGCTGCTGGCGCGCCGCCGGATGGACCTGTACGGCGCGACATCGGAGGACTTCGCCCAGGTGAAGGTGAAGAACTCGCGGCACGGCCTGCAGAACCCGAATGCGCGCTACCGCAAGGAGGCCTCGGTCGACGACGTGTTCGCCAGCCCGGTGGTGGCCGACCCGTTGCGGCAGCTCGACATCTGCGCCACCTCCGACGGCGCGGCGGCCCTGATCGTCGCCAGCGCCGAGTTCGCCCGCAAGCACCTCGGCTCGCTCGACGGCGTCCCGTCGGTACGCGCGGTCAGCACGGTCACCCCGCGCTACCCGCAGCACCTGCCCGAATTGCCTGATATCGCAACGGATTCCACCGCCGCCGTGCCCGCGCCCGAGCGGGTGTTCAAGGATCAGATCCTGGATGCGGCCTATGCCGAGGCGGGCATCGGGCCCGAGGACGTCAGCCTGGCCGAGGTCTACGACCTTTCCACCGCGCTGGAGCTCGACTGGTACGAGCACCTGGGGCTGTGCCCGAAGGGTGAGGCCGAGGCGCTGCTGCGCAGCGGCGCGACGACCATCGGTGGCAGGGTGCCGGTCAACCCGTCCGGCGGTCTGGCCTGCTTCGGCGAGGCGATCCCCGCCCAGGCCATCGCCCAGGTCTGCGAGCTGACCTGGCAGCTGCGCGGTCAGGCCACCGGCCGCCAGGTGGAGAACGCCACGGTCGGCGTCACGGCCAACCAGGGCCTGTTCGGACACGGCTCGTCGGTGATCGTGGCGCGCTGACGCTCTCGTTCATCGAGTGTGCGGCCACGGCGGCCTCGCCCGGCGTGTCGCCGCCCTGAGTGCACACTCAACGCCCTGAGCGCACGCTCGACGGCTGAGCGCCTACTCCTCTTCGGCGCCGAGGGTTTCCAGGACGACTTCGGCGACCCGCTTCATGGTGGTCCGCCGGTCCATGGCGGCGCGTTGAATCCACTTGAACGCCTCGGGCTCGGTCATGCCCTGTTTGGTCTGCAGCAGGCCCTTGGCGCGTTCGACGAGCTTGCGGGTCTCCAGCCGGTCGGACAGCGTCGCGACTTCGCGCTCCAGCTCGGTGATCTCGGCGAAGCGACTGACGGCCAGCTCGATGGCCGGGATGAGGTCGCTGATCGTGAAGGGCTTCACCAGGTAGGCCATCGCCCCGGCGTCGCGCGCGCGCTCCACCAGGTCGCGCTGGCTGAAGGCGGTCAGGACGACGATGGGTGCGATGCGCTTGCTGGCGATCTCCGACGCGGCGTCGATCCCGTCGCGGCGGGGCATCTTCACGTCCATGATCACCAGGTCGGGCTGGTGCCGTTCGGCCAACTCGACGGCTTCCTGTCCGTCGCCGGCCTCCCCGACGATCTCGTACCCCTCCTCTCGCAGCATCTCGGCGAGGTCCATTCGGATCAGCGCTTCGTCTTCCGCGATCAGGACCCGGCGCGGCACAGCGGCGTCGGTGTCGGTCGTGGGGCCTGTCATGACCGACATTGTGTCGTGAACGCCTCAGACCAGCGAACTCGGGGGCGGTCAGACGGCCGGCCGCGCCAAATCCTCTATGGTGGGAGGCTGCCTCTAAGGTAGGAGGCCGGACTCGAGCAGAATCAAGCCCTCGTATCCCAACTGGCAGAGGAAACGGACTCAAAACCCGTCCAGTGTGGGTTCGAATCCCACCGAGGGCACCACCGACACCATCCACGGCCCCGGCATCCGGGCGACCGTCTCGGCGCGCGGGGGCGCCGAAGCAGCGGCGGTGCGGCCCCGAGTCAAATCCCAAAGTCTGTGAACCGAGATAAATCCGTGCCAAAGGTATGAATTCTCCCCGTTTAATAAACTTCGGGCTATATCAACGAGCACTTGCATTCACCAGATCGAAACAAATGCATCATGAATTCATATTACTTTGTCGGCATCCGCAACCCGTGCGCCGGAACGGATCGGCAATCGCCTCCGCTGCGTTGCCGCGAGGTCCCTACGGCTGGCCACGATTGCCCGGGAGAAACCAAACGGCACACCCACCCAGAGGAGCCAGCGCTTCAGTCGCCGAACGATCGGGTGATGCAAACCTGGTCTGACGCAGCGACATTCACTTGCGTCGGATCGTTGACCAGGGAGTCGCCGGCGAGGCGGAGTAGCCAATTCGGTTCGCCACAGCCGGCGCTGCAGCCGCCCATGAGCACAGCGGCGAGAGAAAGGATTAACGCGAGAACGAATCTCTTCAGACTCGCCATCCGGCACCCCTTAGTCGAGGCGAACACGCGTCCAACAGTCCTGTCAGACAGGTGTTAAATAACCAAAACGAACCGTCCGCAAACCCAATTACAACCCGATAACAAGAACAGTTATCAGACTCGGAACTTACGGGGGCGAAAACGCCGGTTTTCCTGAAGACAACCGGCGACTGCGCTGCTCAGCGGTTAGGCTTTGAGCGTGGCGGCTAGGAAGTGCGGCGCCCCACCCGTGTCGGACGGCTCGTCGAGAAGCCCGGACTGCGTAGCCGCGGTGCGGGCGCAGACGCGCGACCGCAATCAGCACTACGCCGCCAGCGCCGCGCGCCGCGCCCGAATCCTCACCATTACGTCGTGGCTCGCCGTCACGGTGAGTGTGAGCTTCGTGCTGGTGCAGGTCCTCAGCGGGGCCTGGTCGTGGCAGGTGAGCTCGATCAACGTCCTCGGCGCGATGGTCTTCGCGATCGTCCCGTGGCTGCAGCGCTTCGGCGAACTGGTCGCTCCGCTCACCTTCCTGGGCACGGCCTACGTGTCCGTTTTCGCCAGCTGCGTGGACGTCGGAACCGGCTCGGGGGCCCAGCTCTTCTTCCTGGTGGGCGCCTGCATCGTCGTGCTGTTGCTGGGAATCGAACACATCGTCTTGGCGTCGGCGCTGGCCGCCGTCGCCGCCGGGCTGATCGTCGCCGTCGAGTTCCTGGTTCCCCGCGACACGGGGCTGCAGCCGGCCTGGGTCCAGTCGACCGGTTTCATCGTCACCACGGTCTCCAGCGTCGTGATGGTGGTCGTGACGGTGTGGTTCGCCCTTCGCGACACGGCGCGCGCCGAAGCCGAGATGGAAGCGCAATACGAGCGCTCGGAGGCGCTGCTGGCAAACATGTTGCCGGCCAGCATCGCCGAGCGGCTCAAGGAGCCGGACCGCGGCATCATCGCCGACAAGTTCGACATCGCCTCCGTGCTGTTCGCCGATATGGTCGGGTTCACCGAGCGGGCCAGCGGCACGGCGCCGGCCGACCTCGTGCGCTTCCTCGACCGGCTCTATAGCGCCTTCGACACCCTGGTGGACAAGCACGGCCTGGAGAAGATCAAAGTCAGCGGTGACTCCTACATGGTGGTCAGCGGGGTCCCGCGCGCTCGACCGGACCACGCGCAGGCCCTGGCGGACTTCGCGCTCGACATGGCCAATGTTGCGGCCCGGCTGAAGGATCCGCACGGCAATGCGGTTCCACTGCGGGTGGGCATGGCGTGCGGGCCGGTTGTTGCCGGTGTCGTGGGCTCGCGGCGCTTCTTCTACGACGTATGGGGTGACGCGGTCAACGTCGCGTCCCGGATGGAATCCACCGACTCGGTGGGCCGAATTCAGGTGCCCGAGGCCATGTACGAGCGCCTCAAGGACGAATTCGTGCTGCAGGAGCGCGGCCACATCGACGTCAAAGGCAAAGGCCTGATGCGCACCTGGTACCTGATCGGGCGCAAGGCGGCCGACGAAGCGACCGATCTGCTGGCCAAGGATTCGCGTACGGCCCACGTGTAACCCAAAGTGCCCTATACCAAGGGCGGTGTTTGTGTCACACTGCGGCCATGCAAACCACACCTGGATCCCTGCCCGCTCCAAGTTTGTTGCCGCATCTGTGGAAATCGACCCTGCTATCGGGAATTCTGTCGCTAGCCCTCGGCGTGGTGGTGCTGGCATGGCCCGGAATATCCATCGTGGTCGCCGCGGTCGCCTTCGGCGTTTACCTGTTGATCACCGGCGCCGCACAGGTGTTCTTCGCTTTCAGCCTGCATGTCTCGGCGGGAAGCCGGATCCTGTTGTTCATCAGCGGCGCCGCGTCACTCATCCTGGCGTTGTTGGCGTTTCGCCATTTCGGTCAGGGTTACGCAATCCTGTTGCTGGCCATCTGGATTGGGATCGGATTCATCTTTCGTGGGGTGGGCACGACGATTTCGGCCATCCAGGATCCGCTTTTGCCGGGTCGGGGATGGGCGATCTTCATCGGCGTGATCAGCCTGCTCGCCGGCATCGTCGTCCTCGCGTCGCCGCTGGAATCCATTGTGACGCTGGCGCTCGTGGTCGGGGTCTGGTTCGTGGTGCTCGGCATCTTCGAGATCGTGTCGTCCTTCAGCATCCGGAAAGCCTCCAAGACCCTGACCGGCTGACGCCGCCCTCGGTCGCGCCGCCATGACCCTTCTACTACACTGCGTAGTAGCCGTGCGTACGGCCACGCAGTTCCGGGAGTGACAGATGAATGTCGTCGATATCTCGCGGTGGCAGTTCGGTATCACTACCGTCTACCACTTCATCTTCGTGCCGCTCACCATCGGTTTGGCGCCCCTGCTCGCCGTCATGCAGACGGTGTGGGTCGCCACGGGCAACGCCGCGTGGTACCGCCTCACCAAGTTCTTCGGCAAGTTGTTCTTGATCAACTTCGCCATCGGCGTGGCGACGGGCATCGTCCAGGAATTCCAGTTCGGCATGAACTGGAGTGAGTATTCGCGGTTCGTCGGCGACATCTTCGGCGCGCCGCTGGCCATGGAAGGCTTGTTCGCCTTCTTCTTCGAGTCCACCTTCATCGGGCTGTGGATATTCGGCTGGGATCGGCTGCCGAAGCTGATCCACCTGGCCTGCATCTGGATCGTCGCGATCGGTGTCAACGTGTCCGCGTTCTTCATCATCGTGGCGAACTCGTTCATGCAGCACCCGGTCGGCGCGCACTACAACCCGGTGACGCACCGCGCCGAGCTGGACAGCATCGGCGCGCTGCTGGGCAATAACACTGCGCGGTGGGCGTTTACCCACACGGTCAGCGGCGCTTTGCTGACCGCTGCGACGTTCGTCGCGGCCGTCAGCGCGTGGTTCCTGGTCCGTTCCCGCCGCCCGGAGACCGCCACCCCCGCCGGCGAATCGGATGCCCGCACCATGTTTCGCCCGGCGGCCATTCTGGGTTGCTGGGTGGTGCTGCTCGCGGCCGTCGGCCTGTTCTTCACCGGCGACCGCCAGGGCAAGCTGATGTTCGTTCAGCAACCGATGAAGATGGCTTCCGCGGAATCGTTGTGCAGCACCCAGACCGATCCCGACTTCTCGATTCTCACCGTCGGCACGCACAACAACTGCGACAGCATCACCCGCGTGATCGAGGTCCCCTACGTGCTGCCGTTCCTCGCCGAGGGCCGCACCAGCGACGTCACCTTGCAGGGCGTGCGCAATATCCAGCAGGACTTCGAGTATCGGTTCGGCCCGAACGACTACCGGCCCAACCTGTTCGTGACCTACTGGTCGTTCCGCGCGATGATCGGCTTCCTCGCCGTTCCGGTCTTGTTCGCGCTCGCGGCGCTGTGGCTCACCCGCGGCGGGCGGGTGCCCGGCCAACGATGGTTCTCCTGGCTGGCGCTGCTGACGATTCCGACGCCGTTCCTGGCGAACATCTCCGGGTGGGTGTTCACCGAGATGGGGCGGCAACCCTGGATCGTCGCGCCGAATCCCACCGGCGACCAACAGGTTCGGTTCACCGTCCATGAGGCCGTCTCGCAACATGCGCCCGGCATGGTCATCACCTCACTGGTGACGTTCACCCTCGTGTACGCGGTGCTGGCGGTCATCTGGTTCTGGCTGCTCAAGCGGTATGTCACCGAGGGGCCGCGGGAACACGACGCCGAACCGGCTCCGCCGCCCGCACCCGGCGAGGACGAGGTGGCGCCGCTCTCGTTCGCCTACTAGGCCCCGGCCCACGAACTAGAAAGGAGCTGACCGATGGCACTGCAGGAGTTGTGGTTCTGCATCATCGGATTGCTGTTCCTCGGTTTCTTCGTCCTGGAAGGCTTCGACTTCGGCGTCGGCATGCTGATGGAACCGCTCGCCCGCGTCGGCATCGGTGAGCCCGAACCCATCCGGCGAACGGCGCTGAACACCATCGGCCCCATCTGGGACGGCAACGAGGTCTGGCTGATCGTGGGGGGCGCCGCCAT
The DNA here is from genome assembly GCF_001667665.1 of Mycobacterium sp. E342. NCBI lineage: Bacteria > Bacillati > Actinomycetota > Actinomycetes > Mycobacteriales > Mycobacteriaceae > Mycobacterium > Mycobacterium sp. E342. Next base: position 66,864 of record NZ_LZJM01000138.1, on the reverse strand, counting down.
GTTCGCCGCCTTTCCCGGCTGGTACGCCACGGTGTTCTCCACGCTGTACCTGCCGCTGCTGGCCATCCTGTTCGGGATGATCCTGCGCGCGGTGGCCATCGAGTGGCGCGGCAAGGTCGACGACACAAAGTGGCGGGGCTGGGCCGATTTCGGCATCGCCGCCGGTTCCTGGCTGCCCGCCGTGTTGTGGGGCGTGGCGTTCGCCATCCTGGTTCGCGGACTGCCGGTGGACGGCGCCGGCAAGATCAACCTGTCGATCACCGACGTGCTCAACCCCTACACGCTGCTGGGCGGCCTGGCCACCGCCGGGCTGTTCCTGCTCTACGGTGCGGTCTTCATCTCCCTGAAGACCTCCGGCGCCATCCGCGACGACGCCCACCGGCTGGCGGTGTGGCTGTCGCTTCCGGTGACCGGACTGGTTGCGGGCTTTGGCATCTGGACGCAACTGGCCCACGGCAAGGACTGGACCTGGCTGGTGCTCGCCGTCGCGGTGGTGGCGCAGCTGGCGGCCGTGCTGCTGGTGTGGCGGCGCGTCTCCGACGGCTGGGCGTTCGCGTGCACGGCGATCGTCGTCGGGTCGGTGGTGATCCTGCTGTTCGGCGCGCTGTACCCGAACCTGGTGCCCTCGACGTTGAACCCGCAGTGGAGCCTGACGATCTACAACGCCTCGTCGACGCCCTACACCCTCAAGGTCATGACGTGGGTCACCGCGTTCATGGCGCCGCTCACGGTGGTGTACCAGGCCTGGACGTACTGGGTGTTCCGGCAACGGATCTCGGCGGACCGGATACCGCCGTCCATCGGCCTGGCGAGGCGCGTGTCCTGACCGCGACGGACTCACCGCCCGGATCGAAATCGAGAGCGCGGGGACCCCTGGACCCGCGACTGTGGCGGGCGTCGAGCGCGTTGCGGCGCTACCTGGGCGCAACGGTCTGCTGCGGAGTGGTGATCTCCGGCTGCGCGATCGGCTCGGCGATCGCGCTGGCGGGCGTGGTCGCCCGCGCCGTGCGCGATCACTCGGCGCACGGCCTGCGGGTGTGGCTCGGGCCGCTGTCGATCCTGTTGGCGCTGTGGACCGTTCGCACGCTGGCGCAGTGGCTCCAGGGCCGGTTGGGCCAACGGGGCGCGAGCGCGGTCATCGCCGAGCTTTCCGGTCAGGTGCTGACCGCGGTGACGGCCCGGCAGCCCGGTGAGCTCGCCGCCCAACGCGACGAGGCCGCGGTGGTGGTCACCCGAGGTCTCGACGGCCTGCGTCCCTACTTCACCGGCTACCTCCCCACGTTGCTGCTCGCCGCAATCCTGACCCCGGCGACCGTCGCCGTCATCGCGTTCTACGACCTGAGGTCGACGGTGATCGTGGCCATCACGCTGCCGCTCATACCGATCTTCATGGTCCTCATCGGCCTGGCCACCGCCGACCGGTCCGCGGCCGCCCTGGCCGCCATGACGACGCTGCAGGGCCGGCTGCTCGACCTCATCGCCGGCATCCCCACGCTGCGGGCGCTGGGACGCGTCCGGGGCCCGGAACGGCGCATCGCCGAACTGGCCGCCGCGCATCGCCGCTCCGCGATGGCGACGCTTCGGATCGCCTTCCTGTCGGCCCTGGTGCTGGAGTTGCTGGCGACACTGGGCGTGGCGCTGATCGCGGTGGGGATCGGGTTCCGCCTGGTGTTCGGCGAGATGACGCTGGCGACGGGCCTCACGGTGCTCTTGCTGGCACCCGACGTCTACTGGCCGTTGCGCCGGATCGGCGTGGAATTCCATGCCGCGCAGGACGGAAGGACCGCCGCCGACAAGGCCTTCGCCCTCATCGGCGAGCCGGCTCCCCCGCGGGCCCAGCGCCAGACGGTCACCGCCCGAGGCGCGGAGATCCGCCTCGACGGGCTCACCGTCGCCGGCCGCGACGGCCACGCGCCCCGCGACCTCACCGCGGTCATCGCGCCAGGCTCGGTGACGGTGCTGACCGGACGCAACGGCGCGGGCAAGAGCACAACCCTGCAGGCGATCACCGGGGTCACCGCGCCGACCTGCGGCCGCGTGACCGTGGCCGGAATCGACGTCGCCGACCTCGAGCCCGGCGCGTGGTGGCGGCAGCTGTCCTGGCTTCCGCAGCGCCCGGCGCTGGTTCCGGGCACCGTCCGGGACAACTTGGTGCTGTTCGGCGACCTGGACGACCTTGAAACGGCTTGCGCGGCATCCGGTTTCGATGCGGTGCTGGGTGACCTGCCCGACGGGCTGGACACCGTGCTCGGCCGCGGCGGTGTCGGCCTGTCGCTGGGACAGCGGCAACGGCTCGGCCTCGCCCGCGCACTCGGATCGTCGGCGGCCGTGCTGTTGCTCGACGAGCCCACCGCCCATCTGGACGCGCGGGCCGAGCAACGCGTGTTGCGGGCGATCGTGGAGCGTGCCCGGGCGGGTGCGACCGTCGTGGTCGTCGGTCACCGCGAACCCGTTCTGGCCATCGGCGACCGGGTGGTCGAAGTGGTCGCCGACAGTGGGGTGCGTTATGTCCCGGTCTGATCCGCTGTTGGCGGCCGCGCCGCTGCTTCGGCCCCGGCTCCCCCGCATCGTGGCGGCCATCGCGCTGGGTGTGCTGTCACTGGGCAGCGCGCTGGCGCTGGCCGGCGTCTCGGCCTGGCTCATCACGCGCGCCTGGCAGATGCCGCCGGTGCTCGACCTGTCGGTCGCGGCCGTCGCGGTGCGCGCGTTCGCGATTTCGCGGGGCGTGTTGCACTACTGCGAGCGGCTGGTCACCCACGACACCGCGCTGCGCGCGGCCGGCACCGCCCGGGCGGGGATCTACCAGCGCCTGGCCCAGGGGCCGGCGGCGGCCGCCGTTCGTCTGCACAGCGGCGAGCTCGTCACCCGAGTGGGCTCCGACGTCGAAGAACTGGCCAACGTGCTGGTGCGTGCCGTGGTGCCGATCGGCGTCGCGGTGGTGCTGGCCGTGGCGGCAACCGCGGTGATTGCGGCCATCTCGCTGCCGGCCGCCTTGGTGTTGGCGATCAGCCTGCTGGTCGCGGGCTTCGTCGCTCCGCGCCTTGCGGGCAGGGCCGCGGCGAGCCAGGAAAGCCTTGCGCGGCAGCAGCATTCCCAGCGCGACACCTCGGCGATGATCGCGCTGGAACACGCCCCCGAGCTCCGCGTCGCCGGCCTGCTGCCCCGCGTCATCGCCGAATCGCAACGCCGCCAACGCGCGTGGGGGGCGGCGCTCGACGCCGCCGCCAGGCCGGCCGCCCTGGCCGAAGCCGCACCCACCGCGGCGATCGGGGCGAGCGTGCTGGGCGCGGTGGTCGCCGGCATCAGCCTGGCCCCCTCGGTCGCGCCCACCACGTTGGCCGTCCTGATGTTGTTGCCGCTGTCCGCATTCGAGGCGATGACCCCGCTACCGGCCGCCGCCATCCAGTTGACCCGCTCGCGCATCGCCGCGCGCCGGCTGCTCGACCTGACGGCGAGCGACCGCCCGCATCAGCCCGAATCGGCCGCGGCCCCGCCGAAACCCGCGGCCGTGTTGGCCGCCGACATCCGGGCCGGGCACGCCGGAGCCGCCCGCTCGAACCGCATCACCCTGGAGTTGCCCCCGGGCGCCCGGCTGGCCGTCACCGGTCCCAGCGGGTCCGGCAAGACCACGCTGTTGATGACGCTGGCCGGGCTGCTGCCCCCGCTGGAGGGACGGGTGACCCTCGGCGGCACCGACGTGGCCGAATTCCGGGAAGGGGACTTACGCGGCGCGGTCGGATTTTTCGCCGAGGACGCGCACGTCTTCGCCACCACGGTCCGGGACAACCTGCTGGTCGCCCGCGGAGACTGCGCGGACGCCGAACTGGAGGTCGCGATCGATGCGGTCGGACTCGGCGCCTGGCTCGCCGGTTTGCCCGACGGCCTGTCGACGGTGTTAACGGGTGGCGCGCAGGCCCTTTCGGGCGGTCAGCGCAGGAGGCTGCTGCTGGCGCGGGTGGTGCTCGCGCCCGCCCGGATCGTGCTGCTCGACGAGCCCACCGAACACCTGGACGCCGTCGACGCCGAACCGATTATGCGCGACCTGCTGGGCCCCGGTTCTGCGCTGATGCCTGCGGACCGGACCGTGGTGGTGGCTACCCACCACCTACCCGACGACATTGGCTGTCGCGAACTGCGGATCGATGCGGTCAGAGGTGTCGCCGGCGCGGCATGAATTCCAGCGACAGCAACACGATCAGCAACGTGCCGATCTGGGTCATCGAGACGAGCGCGTAGCGCCGGGCGTGCAGCGCGTGGAACTTGCGCACGTACCGGTAGAGCGACTCGAGTGCGATCAACGGGTCGAGGACATGGGTCAACCGGTAGAACACGCGCTGGGCGCGGGTCCGGTCCTTCTCGTCGAAGATTTCGGGGAAGGCCGCAAACGCGAGCGAAAGCCGTTGGGCGCCATTTTCTTTGCCGGCCATGATCATGTCGACGCTGAGCCGCTCGTCGATGCCGTTGGGCGCCCCGCGCCGGCGCCACGGCACATCGAGGGTGATGTCGCTGCCGCCGCCGGCCGTCGCGTACCGGTGGAATCCCTGCACCTTGCCCGAGCCGTCCCTGGCGACGATCAGGTGTATGCCGGGGAATCGGCCCTCCAGCACGCCGTCGAGGTTCATGTGGAATCCGCGCTCGGTGTGGGCCGCTTTGCTCGACGCACGCACCACTTCGGTCAGCTCGGCCAGTTGCTCGGGGTTGAGTTCCTGTTCCCCGACGATCTCGGTGGTGATGCCGCAATTGTGCGTGCGCTTCACCGCCTGACGCAGGTTGCGGAACTTGCGTCCCACCATGTCGAAACCGGTGACGTCGACGACCACGTCGCGCCCGATCGGGACGGCGCGCAACGACTGCCCGATCACCGCGGGGTCGCTCCACAGGCGGAGCCGCCGCTCGCTGCACCCCACCACCGCGATCCGCCAGCCGTGGGTGTGGCACATGGCCGCGAAGTCGGCGACCAACTCGGGGAATCGGGTCTCGTCGCCGATCGGGTCACCGCCGACCACGGCGATGCCCAGGCGTGTCCGGTAGGCCAGCGCCGCGCCGCCGTCCGCGGTGAAGTGGTAGCTCTTGCCGGTCTGCATCGCGAACGGCGCCAGCGGGTCATCCGCGGTGGCTTCGATCAGCTTCCAGGCCCGGGGCAGGTCCTCCGGACGCGCATGCGACGACGTCGGCCACATCAGCACCATGCCGGAGCAGGCGATCACCACGTCGCCGAGCAGGTCGAAGGCCAGCACGTGCAGGCCCAGGCCCGCCAGCACGAAGAGACCCGCGGCCGCGGCGTGCGTCGCCGTCACGGGACGGCCCAGGAAGATGCCGCGAGCGATCCACGCCACCGCGACCAGGACCGTCAGCGACCACGCCAGTCGATCGGTGTAGTGCCAGGCCGGCTGGTGATGGTGGCGGGCAAGGATCTCGCCCAGCCAGCAGGTGGCGCTGAGCAGGGCCAGCGCACCGATCAACCGGGCTGCCCGCGAATCGACCGAGACGACGACGCGCTCGCGCGCGCGAGACTTTGCTGAGACGTCGACCACGGGCCCGCCCACAACCACCTCCCGATGCGCTGACTTCCAGCTGGGCGGCTGATCGCCGCCTCTGCACCGAATACCCGGCTGCTACGAACTTACGCCCGATCTGGCCCATCCGGGCCGAATCCGCGGCGACGCCCCGCGGGTATCCCACCCGGTCTATCGGCGGGCGGGCGGAAAGTATTTCAGCACCCCTTCTTGGACGACCGTGGCGAGGACCTGCCCGGAGCGATCGAAGAAGTGCCCGGTGCCGAGGCCGCGCGAATCCGCGGCCACGGGCGACGACGTCGCATACAGCACCCAGTCGTCGAAGTTGACCTGCCGGTGAAACCACACGGAATGGTTGGCGGAGGCGGCGAAGATGCGGTCGAACCCCCACGACAGGCCGTGGGTGGTGATCACCGAATCCAGCACCGTGGTGTCCGAGGAGTACACCATGGTCGCGGTGTGCAGGACCGGGTCGTGCGGCATGGTGCCGCCGGCCTTCATCCAGACCCGGTTGTACGGCAGCCGGTCGCCCTTCTCGCGCATCACCCAGGCCGGGTCGTTGGTGTAGCGCCATTCGATCGGCTGCAGGGCGTTGACGAAGTGCGGGACGGTCTCCTCGTAACCGCGGAGCAGCTCACCGATCGGCGGCTGTGTCTCGGGCTCGCCCACCTGCGGGGGGTCGACGGCGTGCTCCAGGCCGCGGCCGCCGGACATGTAGGAGACCATCGCCGAGGACAACAGCACGCCGTCCTGCACGGCGTCGACGCGCCGATTGGCGAAGCGCCGCTCTTCACGCAGCTTGGTGACGTGGAACTCGATGTCCTTGGCGGTGTCGCCGCCGTTGACGAAGTGCACCGACAGCGCGCTGGGCGGCAGGTCGTCGCGGACCAGCGTGCGGCTGCTCGCCACGAAGGATTGCGCCATGAGCTGACCACCGAAGGTCCGCATCGGGTTCTTGCTGGGATGGGACCCGACGAACAGCTCATCGGTGACGCGGTTGAGGTCGAGTGTCGCCAGCAGTTCCTCAAAATCCGAATTGGTGCTGATGGCGGCGTCTCCTACTGGGTCCCATGGCTCTTTGCGCTAAACGTCGTCCTCCCCGATCCGGTGCACATGGATCAGGTTGGTCGAACCCACTGTGCCAGGTGGCGCGCCGGCGACGATGACCACCAGGTCACCCCGCTTGTAGCGGCCGAGCTCGAGCAGCGACTTGTCGACCTGGCGGATCATGCCGTCGGTCGAGGTCATCATCGGGACGATGAACGTCTCGGTGCCCCAGGTCATGGCGAGTTGGCTGCGGACCTCGGGCCACGCCGTGAAGGCCAGCAGCGGCAGCGGGGTGTGCAGACGCGCCAGCCGCTTGACGGTGTCGCCGGACTGGGTGAAGGCGACCAGCGCCTTGGCGTCGAGCCGCTCGCCGATGTCGCGGGCGGCGTACGAGATCACCCCGCGCTTGGTGCGCGGCACGTGTGTCAGCGGCGGAGCGGCGGTCGAATTGTCCTCGACGGCACAGATGATCCGGGACATGGTCCGGACGGCGGCCAGCGGATACTTCCCCACCGACGTCTCGCCGGACAACATCACCGCGTCGGCGCCGTCGAGCACGGCGTTGGCGACGTCGGAGGCCTCGGCGCGCGTCGGCCGTGAGTTCTCGATCATGGAGTCGAGCATCTGGGTCGCCACGATGACGGGTTTGGCGTTCTCCCGGGCCATCTGGATGGCGCGTTTCTGTACCAGCGGCACCTCTTCGAGCGGCAGCTCGACACCGAGGTCGCCGCGGGCCACCATGATGGCGTCGAAGGCCAGCACGATCGCTTCCAGGTTGTCGACGGCTTCCGGCTTTTCCAGCTTCGCGATCACCGGCACCCGCCGCCCGATCCGGTCCATCACCTCGTGCACCAGCTCTACGTCGGACGGCGAACGCACGAACGACAGCGCCACCAGGTCGACGCCGAGATCCAGCGCGAACGTCAGGTCCTCGATGTCCTTCTCGGACAAGGCCGGTGCGGAGACGTTCATGCCGGGCAGCGAGATGCCCTTGTTGTTGCTGACGGGACCGCCCTCTTCGACGGTGCAGATGACGTCGTCGCCGTCGATGCGCTCGACGACCAGACCGACCTTGCCGTCGTCGACGAGCACCCGATCCCCGACCGTCGCGTCCGCGGCCAGCTTTTTGTAGGTCGTCGACACGCGGTCGTGGGTGCCTTCACAGTCCGCGACGGTGATGCACACGGTTTCGCCGTCGGCCCAGTACGTGGACCCGGTCGCGAAGCGGCCCAGCCGGATCTTCGGGCCCTGTAGGTCGGCGAGCACCCCAACCGCGCGGCCCGTGGTGTCGGAAGCGGCACGCACGCGCTCGTAGGCGGCTTTGTGGTCGGAATAGTCGCCGTGACTGAAGTTCAACCGGGCAACGTCCATTCCGGCCTCGACCAGCGCCAGAATCAGCTCGTCCGAATTCGTCGCAGGGCCAAGGGTGCAGACGATCTTCCCGCGTCTACTCACGCCGACACAGCATAGTCGCGTGAGAGCAGCCCGGTCCGACCGAACGGCGTTCGCGCGGTGGACGCGTTACCCACTCTGAATCGCCGGAAACAGCGGGAAGCCGGGCAGGTTACGCACCACCGTCCACACGATGACGGCCAGCGCCATCGTCAGCCAAGCCGCCGTCGACGGCGCCGGCTTGCCGCCACCGCGGCGGACCAGCAACCAGCCGGCCAGCATCGGGATGCCGATCAGCAGCCAAACGTTGTCGTTGACGGCGGCGGCCAGGTGGCCGTGCAGCAGGTCGTTCGTCATCCGCAGGCCACCGCAGAACGGGCAGTTCCATCCGGTGAGCCACTTGAAGGGGCACTGCGGATACACGGAGTGCGTATTGTGCGGGTCGACCAGGCCGACGTAGCTCAGCGCGCCGCCCAGCGCCAGGGCGGTTCCGGCCGCGACGTACCGGCGCTGACGCCGTGGTCCGTGACACTGTCCCACCGCTTGTCCGGCGGATTCGGTTTGCGTCACGTGTTCAGCATGCCAGACCGCGGCGGCGTGCGATCGGAAAGTCGTGGCCGCTAACGGTTCCGTCGCAGCCTCCACCGGCCGCGGGATTGCTTCTCCGGCTCGGTGGCTGAGGCGTTTTCGGCCTCCGCCTCGGGCTCCTCGGCCTCGCCGGGCTCCGCCTCTTCCGGCTCGTCGGCCTCGGATTCTTCGTTTTCGGACTCTTGAGCTTCGTCGGCTTCAGCTTGAGGCTCCGCCTCTTCCGGCTCTTCGGCTTCGGGCTCTTCGGCTTCGGCCGCGGGCTCCTCTGCTGCCGCCTCGGCCTTGACCGTCTCCGGCTCGTCGGCGTGGCCGGCCTCGTCCGCTTCCGCCTGCTCGGCGGGTTGGTCGTCGTCCCCGCCCTCACCCACCGCGACCGCGGCGGTCGCTGCCTCGGCCGAGACGACGGTCGGTGACTCGTCCGCGGGCTCCGCCGCCGGGGATTCCGCGTCAGCGTGGTCGGTGCCGCGCAGGCTCTCGGGCGCCTCGCGCCCCTTCGGCGCCACCATGATGTACACCACCGCGCCGATGAACACGAAAGTTGATGTGAACGAGTTGATCCGGATACCCGCGATGTGGGTGGCGGTGTCGTCGCGCAGCAGCTCGACGCCGAAGCGCCCGATGCAGTAGCTGGCCACATACAGCGCGAATAGCCGCCCGTGGCCCAGGGAGAACCGTCGGTCGGCGTAGAGCAAGAAGGCGAAAACCAGGACGTTCCAGATCAATTCGTATAGGAACGTCGGCTGCACGACCAGTGCCACCTGGCCGGTGGAGACCCCGTCCAACGAATGGGGGTCGATGTACCCCGAGGGGTCCCGGCGGTAGAAGATCTCCAGGCCCCACGGCAGCGTGGTCTCCCGGCCGTAGAGCTCCTGATTGAAGTAGTTCCCGAGCCGGCCGACGGCCTGCGCCAGGATGATGCCCGGCGCAATCGCGTCGGCGAAGGCCGGCAGCGGAATGCCGTGGCGCCGGCAACCGATCCAGGCGCCGACACCGCCGAGGGCCACCGCACCCCAGATGCCCAGGCCGCCGTCCCAAATCCGCACCGCGGCACCCAACCCGGCGCCACCCGGCCCCCAATAGGTCCGCCAGTCGGTGGCCAGGTGATAGAGCCGGCCGCCGACCAATCCGAACGGCACGACCCACAGCGCGATGTCGTAGATGACCCCGCGCTGGCCGCCGCGGGCCTCCCAGCGCCGGTCACCGATCAGCAGGGCCGCCACGATGCCGGTGATGATGAACAGCGCGTAGGCGCGAATCGGCAGCGGCCCCAGGTGCCAGACTCCTTGGGGCGGGCTCGGGAAATACGTCGGCAACATCGTCATCGGCCCGACGCCCTCTGCCGCACGCCGGCGGCCAGCTCCTCGGTGAGCGCGCGCAGCGCGGGAAGCCCGCCGTCACCGAGCGCCGACACCAGCGCGGACCCGACGATCACCCCGTCGGCGTAAGTGGCGATCTGCGCCGCCTGCTCTCGCGACCGCACGCCCAGGCCGACGCCCACCGGTATGTCCGACACGGCCTTCACCCGTGCCACCAGTTCGGGTGCGGCCTGCGACACCGCGTCCCGCGCCCCCGTTACCCCCATCGTGGAAGCAGCGTAGACGAATCCCCGCGACGCCTCGACGGTCATCGCCAACCGTTGCGGCGTGGAGGACGGCGCCACCAGAAAAATCCGATCCAGCCGATGCTCCTCGGAGGCCGCCAGCCACGGCCCGGCTTCGTCGGGGATGAGGTCCGGCGTGATCAGGCCCTGCCCCCCGGCCGACGCGAGATCCCGCGCGAACGCGTCGACCCCGTACCGCAGCACCGGATTCCAATACGTCATCACCACCGCGCGCCCACCGGCCGCACTGATCGCCTCGACGGCGGCGAGCGTGTCCCGGACCCGCACTCCCCCGTGCAACGCGACCTCGGTGGCGCGCGCGATGGTCGGCCCGTCCATGCCGGGATCGGAGTACGGCACACCGACTTCGATGATGTCGCAACCCGATTCGACCAGGGCGATCATCCCGTCCACCGAGGCCCGCACGTCGGGGTAACCGGTGGGCAGGTAGCCGATCAGCGCGGCGCGATCGTCCTCGCGGCACGCGTCGAAAACCGGCCCGAGCCTGCTGGCTTGCCGCTGTCGCACGTTCATCGCTCGCTGGGCCCCATCAGGCCGAACCATTTCGCGGCCGTCTCGACGTCTTTGTCACCGCGACCCGAGAGGTTCACCACGATGATCGCGCCCGGCCCCAGCTCGGGGCCCAGCTTGACCGCGCCGGCGACCGCGTGCGCCGATTCGATCGCCGGGATGATCCCCTCGGTGCGGCACAGCAGTGCGAACGCGTCCATCGCCTCGGCGTCGGTGATCGGCCGGTATTCGGCACGCCCGGTCTCCTTGAGATACGCATGCTCGGGGCCAACCCCCGGATAGTCCAAACCCGCTGAGATCGAATGCGATTCGATGGTCTGACCGTCCTCGTCCTGTAGCAGGTAGGAGAACGACCCCTGAAAGGCGCCGGGTGAGCCGCCGGCGAACGTCGCGGCGTGCCTTCCGGTTTCGACGCCGTCACCGGCCGCCTCGAAGCCGACCAGGCGGACCCCCGCATCGTCGATGAACGGATGGAAGATGCCGATGGCGTTCGATCCCCCACCGACACAGGCCACGACCGCGTCGGGCAACCGGCCCGCCTGGGCCTGGATCTGCACGCGCGCCTCCAGCCCGATGATGCGCTGAAAATCGCGCACCATCGCCGGAAACGGATGCGGCCCCGCGGCGGTGCCGAAGCAGTAGTAGGTGCGCTCGGCGTTGGTCACCCAGTCACGAAACGCCTCGTTGATGGCGTCTTTGAGCGTCTTCGAGCCGCTCTGCACGGACACGACCTCAGCGCCCAGCAGTCGCATCCGGGCCACGTTGAGCGCCTGGCGCGCGGTGTCCACCGCGCCCATGTAGATCACACATTCCAGACCCAGCAGGGCGCACGCGGTGGCCGTGGCGACGCCGTGCTGACCGGCGCCCGTCTCGGCGATGACCCGGGTCTTGCCCATTCGCTTGGCCAGCAGCGCCTGACCGAGCACGTTGTTGATCTTGTGAGAACCGGTGTGGTTCAGGTCTTCCCGCTTGAGGAAGATGCGCGCGGCGCCGGCGTGCTCGGACAGCCGGGTGGCCTCGTAAAGCGGCGACGGCCGACCGGCGTAGTTGACCTGCAGATCGTCCAGGGTGTCCAGGAAATCGGGGTTGATGCGTTCCTTCTCGTAGGCGGCGGTGACCTCTTCGATCACCGCCATCAACGCCTCCGCGACGTAGCGGCCGCCGTAGACACCGAAGTGGCCACCCGCATCGGGTTCGTGGCGGGTGGGTTCGGCGACGGCTGCACTCGGACGGGGAAGGTCCGGGCGGGACAGGTTGACCATCACCAGTGACTTGACGACTAGCGAGACGGTTTCGGGCAGGACGGGTGGGTGCCCGCGGTGACCAGGTCGGCGACCGCGGCGCGCGGGTCACCGCTTTTGACCAAACCCTCGCCGACCAGAACGGCGTCCGCACCGGCGCCGGCATACGCCAACAGGTCCCCGGTGCCACGGACACCGGACTCGGCGATCCTGATCACGTTGCTGGGCAGCCCGGGAGCGATGCGCGCAAAGCAATCCCGGTCGACTTCCAGCGTCGCGAGATCACGTGCGTTGACACCGATTACGTTGGCCCCGGCCTTCAGCGCGCGGTCGGCCTCCTCCTCGGTGTGCACCTCGACAAGGGCGGTCATGCCCAGCGATTCGGTGCGGTCCAGCATCGACACCAGGGCGGACTGGTCCAGCGCGGCGACGATGAGCAACAACATGTCGGCGCCGTGCGCGCGGGCTTCGTGGATCTGATACGGCTGCACCACAAAGTCTTTCCGCAACACCGGTATCGAGACGGCGGCGCGGACCGCGTCGAGGTCGTCGAGCGAGCCGCGGAAGCGTCGCTCCTCGGTCAGCACGCTGATGATCCGGGCTCCGCCGTCCTCGTACGCGCGGGCCAGTTTCGCCGGATCGGCAATGGTGGCCAGGGAACCCGCCGACGGGCTGGCGCGCTTGACTTCGGCGATGACGCCGATGCCGGGCTCGCGCAGGGCGGCCATCACGTCACGCGCCGGCGGCGCGGCGGCGGCGGCGGCTTTGATTTCGGACAAGCTGATGAGGGCTTCGCGCGCGGCGACGTCGGCCCGGACTCCCTCGAGGATGGAGTCAAGCACGGTAGCCGGACTCATGCCTGTTGCTTCCCTTCGCGCTGTCACCCATCGTCACCCCACGGCCGACCTGACAAATCGGAGCCGATTGCGACGACGTGAATGAAGGGTAGCGGCCCCCGGCTCGCGGCCCGTCACCGACCCTCGGTGTCCGAGCCGCGGGACCGATCGGTCGGCTCCTGCGTTGGGTCACAGCCCTCGTCAAGCGCGTCCCAGATCATCCGCTCCGACATTTCCGGCGTCTCCGGCTGCTCCAGCATCGCGCCATCGGCGTCGTCGCGTAGCGCATTCGAGCGGCGCGTCGCCGGGGCCGCATACTTTCGCGCGCTCAGCCTCGCCGCCCCGCGGTCGCCGGCCGACCGCAGCAACAGGACGGCGGCGATCAGGGTGCACGCCGCCGCGGCCACCGCGATGCCCGCGCCGACGTAGCGCCGCTCGCTGCCCACCAGCGTCATCACCGCGACGTGGGCCAGGTCGGCCCCGCGCACGGCCACGTCGGGCAGCGCCCACAGACTGACGCCGAGGTATCCGACGGCCAGGCTGGCCAGGGCCAGCAGCCCCGCCAGCGCCCGCAGCGGCCAGCCGCGCACCGCGATCGCCGCCACGGCCGCCGCCAGCATGAGCACCGCCAACGGCAGCAGCGCCGTCGACCACGACGCGCCGGACAGGGTCACCTCGCGCGGCGGCCCGAGCCCGTCGAACGACCGGATCACCACCCACGGCAGCCGGGACGCCGCCCACAACGCCGCCGAGGACAGCACCAGCAAGACCTGGGCCATCCCGACGGCCAGCCGGGCCCGGCGGTTGGGCCGGGCCTCAGCCATGGGGGCCGGCCTCCGGGGCGGTCAGCGTCTCCGCGGCGGCGATCGCGTTGAGCACCGCGCGCGCCTTGTTGGACGCCTCGGTGTACTCATACGGTCCGTTGGAGTCCGCTACCACCCCGCCGCCGGCCTGCACGTAGGCGGTGCCGTCGCGCATCAGCGCGGTGCGGATGGCGATCGCGAAGTCGGCGTTGCCGGCGAAGTCGAGGTAGCCGACCACGCCGCCGTAGAGGCCGCGCCGCGTCTTCTCCACCTCCTCGATCAGCTCCATGGCCCGCACCTTGGGAGCGCCCGACAGCGTGCCGGCCGGGAAGCAGGCCGTCACCGCGTCCAGCGCGGTCCGGCCCTCGGCGAGCATCCCGGTCACCGTCGACACCAGGTGCATGACGTGGCTGTAGCGCTCGATGTGGCTGTAATCCTCGACGCGCACGGTGCCCGGCGCGCAGACCCGGCCGAGGTCGTTGCGGCCCAGATCGACCAGCATCAGGTGCTCGGCGCGTTCCTTCTCGTCGGCCAGCAGTTCCTTTTCCAGCAGCTGATCCTCTTCGTCGGTCTGTCCGCGCCACCGGGTGCCGGCGATCGGATGCGTCGTCGCCCAGCCGTCGTGGACGGTGACCAGCGCCTCCGGGCTGGAGCCCACGACCGAGAAGTCCGTTCCCCCATGATCATTGGGGACGTGCATCAGGTACATGTAGGGGCTCGGGTTGGTGACCCGCAGCATCCGGTACACGTCGATCGGGTCGACGTCGGTGTCCATCTCGAACCGCTGGGAGGGGACGACCTGGAAGGCCTCGCCGGCGGCGATCTGGTCGACGAGGTAGTCGACGATCTTGCCGTACTCCTCGACGGTGCGCTGCGCGCGGTACCGCGGCTCGGGCCGGTCGAACGTGGCGACCGTGGACGGCAGCGGCTGGCCGAGCGCCGAGGTCATCACGTCCAGGCGGGCGACCGCGTCGTCGTAGGCCTCGTCGACCCGCTCGTCGGTGCCGTTCCAGTTCACCGCGTTGGCGATCAGCGTGATGGTGCCCTCGTGGTGGTCGACGGCCGCCACGTCGGTGGCCAGCAGCAGCAGCATGTCCGGCAGGTGCAGGTCGTCGACGGCCAGTTCGGGCAGGCGTTCCAGGCGCCGCACCATGTCGTAGGCGAACAAGCCGACCATGCCGCCGGACAGCGGCGGCAGCCCGGGCAGGGTGCCGGTGGCCAGCAGCTCGAGGGTGGCCCGCAGCGCGTGCAACGGGTCGCCCCCGGTGGGCGCGTCCTGCGGCACGGCCCCCAGCCAGACCGCTTCGCCGTCGCGGACGGTCAACGCCGACGGCGCGCCCGCGCCGATGAACGACCAGCGCGACCAGGACCGGCCGTGCTCGGCGGATTCCAGCAGGAAGGTCCCCGGGCGATTGGCGGCGAGCTTGCGGTAGGCCGACAGCGGCGTCTCGCTGTCGGCGAGCACCTTGCGAGTCACCGGAACCACGCGGTGCTCGGCTGCGAGCTGGCGGAAGTCCGCTCGTGAGGTCGTCGCGGCGAGGTGGGCGTGCACCGAACCATCCTCGCAGACGAGCTGATCAGGACCCGCCCAGCCTGACGCCGATGCGGCCCGGAACCGGCCGAGGTTGGGGGCACCCCCAACGGCGCAGCCGCGAGGGGGCAAGTCGGGCGATCGGGCGTAGCGTGTCGACCATGAAACCCGGTGACACCGTCGCGGACTTCGAACTTCCCGATCAAACGGGGACGCCACGCAAGCTCAGCGACCTGCTCGCCGGCGGACCCGTGGTGCTGTTCTTCTATCCCGCCGCGATGACGCCGGGCTGCACCAAGGAGGCCTGCCACTTCCGGGACCTGGCCGCCGAGTTCGCCGCCGTCGGGGCCAACCGGGTCGGCATCAGCGTCGATCCCGTGCCCAAGCAGGCCAAGTTCGCCGACATGCAGAAGTTCGACTACCCGCTGCTGTCCGACACGGACGGGACCGTCGCCGCGCAGTTCGGCGTCAAGCGCGGCCTGCTCGGCAAGCTGATGCCGGTCAAGCGCACCACCTTCGTCATCGACACCGATCGCACGGTGCTCGACGTGATCTCCAGCGAGTTCAACATGGACACCCACGCGGACAAGGCGCTGCAGACGCTGCGCGCCCGCTGAGCGTCAGGGACTGATCGCCAGGAACACGTAGGCGGCGAGCAGCACCAGGTGCAGCTCGCCCTGCAGCCGAGTGGCCCGGCCGGGCACCACTGTCAGCATGCTGATCACGACGGTCAGCGCCAGCAGCACCAATTGGATGGCGCCCAGGCCGAGCACCAGCGGTCCCTTCAGCCAGATCGACGCCAGCGCGATCGCGGGGATGGTCAGCCCGATGCTCGCCAACGCCGAGCCGTAGGCCAGGTTCAGGCTGATCTGGATGCGGCCCTGCCGCGACGCACGCACCGCGGCGAGGGTTTCCGGCAGCAACACCAACGAGGCGATGACGACGCCGACGAAGGACTGCGGAAATCCCACCGCCGTCACCGCGCTCTCGACGGCCGGCGACTCCTCCTCGGCCAGGCCCACCACCGCGATCAGGGCGACCAGCAGCAGCCCCAGGCTGCCCAGCGCCGCGCCGCGGCTCGGCGGGTCCGCATGGCTCTCGTCCTCGAACAGCCGCTTCTGGCCCTTCTGCGCGACCGGCAGGAAGAAGTCGCGGTGCCGCACCGTCTGCGTGAAGACGAAGACCAGGTACAGCAGCAGCGAGGCGACCGCGGCGAAGATCAGTTGACCGGGCGAGAACTCCTTGCCCAGGCCGCTGGTCGTGAAGGCCGGCAGCACCAGGCTCAGCGTCGCCAGCGTGGTCAGGGTTGCCAGCGCCGCACCGCTGCCCTCGGCGTTGAACAGCGTGACGCCATAACGCCGGGAACCCATCAGCAGCGACAGGCCCGCGATGCCGTTGGTGGTGATCATCAGCGCGGCGAACACCGTGTCCCTGGCCAGCGTCGCGGCTTCGTTGCCCCCGGATGCCATCAGCTCGACGATCAGGGCCACCTTGATCACCGTCACCGCGGCCGCGAGCACCAGGGACCCGAATGGCTCGCCGACCCGGGCGGCGACCACCTCGGCGTGATGCACCGCGGCCAGCACGGCCCCGATGAGAAACGCCGCGACCACCACGGCCAGTGCCGGGCGGAGCCTTTCGCCCCAGATCACAGCCAACACCCCGACGGCAAGCAACGGCACGACCGCGGTCCACGACATCCGTCTCAACATCGACCGCCATTCTCATCGACGGCACCCGTTCGGGCGACTTCGGACCTCGGTTCTGACCTCCCGGGCTACCGGCGACGCCGCGACCACATTTCTTGAACCGAAAGTCCCCGGGCGCTGGGGACAAAAGCCCCTAACGTTCACCCGGCGGCTTTCCATACGGTCGCAACATTCGCCTCAGGTTTACACGGGCTGATCCGGAGGGAAGTCAACAAGGCATATCCGAAAGCTGGTCTAGAGCTAGCCGGATCGAAGGGGGGAACGGTGTTAGCAACCCGGACCACCGCACAAGGCGGCGCCAACAGCTCAATTCGCAACCATCTGCGCGGCGCGAAGGACGACGATCGCGCTGAGTGGGTTTCGAAAGCCCTCTGCCGGACCGGCAACCCGGACGGACTGTTCGTTCGCGGCGCCGCCCAGAGAAAGGCCGCGGCGATCTGCCGGCACTGCCCGGTGATCCTGGAATGCGGCGCCGATGCGCTCGACAACCGGGTCGAGTGGGGCGTCTGGGGCGGTATGACCGAACGCCAGCGCCGTGCCCTGCTCAGAAAGCACTCCGAGGTGGTGTCCTGGGTCGACTTCCTGGCCGCCGCCCAGGGTCAGCGTCGCACCGCGAACTAGCGCCCAGCGGATCGCCGACGCCGCAACGAATCTAGGCCTCGGGCTGCAGCAGCACGTCGGCGTCGAAGCAGCTGTGCTCGCCGGTGTGACAGGCGCCGCCCACCTGGTCGACCGTGAGCAGCACGGCGTCCCCGTCGCAGTCCAGTCGCACCGAGTGCACGTGTTGGGTGTGGCCGGACGTCGCGCCCTTGATCCACTGCTGGGCGCGGGACCGCGAAAAGTACGTCGCCTCACGGGTTTCGAGCGTGCGGGCCAGCGCCGCGTCGTCCATCCAGGCGACCATCAGCACGTCGCCGCTTCCGCGTTCCTGCACGACGGCCGTGAACAGGCCTTCGGCGTTGCGCTTCAGGCGCGCGGCGATCTGCGGGTCCAGCGTCATCGCACGGTGATCCCTTCGGCCGCCATGGCGGCCTTCACCTGACCGATGGTCAGCTCACGGAAGTGAAAGACGCTGGCCGCCAACACGGCATCGGCACCCGCGGCGACCGCGGGCGCGAAGTGTTCCGCCGCGCCGGCGCCCCCGCTGGCGATCACCGGCACCGTGACCGCCGAGCGCACCGCCCGCAGCATCTCCAGGTCGAACCCGGCCTTGGTGCCGTCGGCGTCCATCGAATTCAGCAGGATCTCTCCCACCCCCAGATCGGCTCCGCGAGAAGCCCATTCGACGGCGTCGATGCCGGTCCCGCGGCGCCCGCCGTGCGTGGTGACCTCCCACCCCGACGGCGTCGGCACCGAACCCGGGGGCACCGTGCGGGCGTCGACCGACAGCACGATGCACTGCGAGCCGAACTGCCTCGCCATCTCCTCCAGCAGGTCGGGGCGGGCGATCGCGGCGGTGTTGATCGACACCTTGTCGGCGCCCGCGCGCAGCAAGACGTCGACGTCGGCCACCGTGCGCACCCCGCCGCCGACGGTCAGCGGGATGAACACCTGCTCGGCCGTGCGGCGCACCACGTCCAGCATGGTGGCCCGCCCCGACGACGAGGCGGTGACGTCGAGGAAGGTGAGCTCGTCGGCGCCCTCGGCGTCGTAGGCCGCGGCGAGTTCGACAGGATCACCTGCGTCGCGCAGGTTTTCGAAGTTGACCCCCTTGACCACCCGCCCGGCGTCGACGTCCAGGCAGGGAATGACCCGCACCGCGAGGCCGCTACCGGAGGGCATCTCAGAAATCCTCCGGTCGGCCGGTGCCGCGCAGGATCTCGAGAATCTCGGCGTGCGCGCGCGGACCCGCCGCCAGCGCGGAATCCGACGCGGGGGTCCAGGGTTCGCCGTGGACGTCGGTGACGACTCCGCCTGCGGCGCGCACCAGCGCGACGCCGGCTGCGTGGTCCCACACGTGGCCGCCGAAACTGATGGAGCCGCCGAGGACTCCGTCGGCGACGTAGGCGAGGTCGAGCCCGGTGGAGCCGTGCATCCGCAACCGCGACGAGATCCGGCTGAGGTTCTCCAGCACCGCGATCCGGTAGCGCCCCGGGAACCGGCCCCGCGCGTCCGCGCTGAACGAGCCGGCGCCGATCAGTGCGTCGGCCAGGTCGATGTCGGCCAGCGGCGGTTGCGCGACACCGTTTTTCATCAACGGGCCGCCCACCACCGCGGTGTAGCGCTGGTCGACGAAGGGCAGCCAGGTCAGCCCGGCGACCGGGTCGCCGCGGTGCAGCAGGCCCAGCAGAATGCCCGCCATCGGTGAGCCGGCGGCGTAGTTGAACGTGCCGTCGACGGGGTCGAGCACCCACACCCATTCGGAGTCGACGTCCGTGCCGCCGAATTCTTCGCCGTGCACCCCGATTCCGGTCGCCTCGGTCAGCGCGTCGACCACCTGACGCTCGATCGCGAGGTCCACGTCGGTGGCGAAGTCGTTGCCCTTCTTCTGGACCGCCGAATCGGCGCGGTGGCCGGACAGGAACGGCTCAGTGGCGTCGTCCAGGATCGCCGACGCCTTCTTCACCAACTCTTCCAGGTCCATCGCGGCCCTACCCCGCAACCGCGGCCAGCGCCTGCGGCAGGGTGAACCGCCCGGCGTAGAGCGCCTTCCCGACGATGGCTCCCTCGACGCCGCGGTCGGTCAGGGTGGCGATCGCGCGCAGGTCGTCCAGGCTCGACACGCCGCCGGAGGCGATCACCGGGGCGTCGGTCCGGTCGGCGACGGCGGCCAGCAGGTCCAGGTTGGGACCGCCCAGCGTCCCGTCCTTGGTGACGTCGGTGACGACGAAGCGCGAACAGCCTTCGCGGTCAAGGCGCTCCAGCACTTCCCACAGGTCACCGCCGTCGGTTTCCCAACCGCGGCCGCGCAACCGGTGCCGACCCTCGACGATCTGGACGTCCAGGCCGACGGCGACCTTCTCGCCATGCTCGCTGATCGCACGCGCGCACCACTGCGGGTTCTCCAGCGCCGCCGTACCCAGGTTGACCCGGGCGCAGCCGGTGGCCAGCGCCGCGGCCAGGGACTCGTCGTCGCGGATGCCGCCCGACAGCTCCACCTGGACGTCGAGCTTGCCGACCACCTCGGCGAGTAGTTCGCGGTTGGAGCCGCGGCCGAACGCCGCGTCCAGGTCCACCAGGTGGATCCAGTCCGCGCCGTCGCGCTGCCAGCCCAGCGCCGCGTCCAGCGCCGAACCGTATTCGGTTTCGCTGCCCGCCTTGCCCTGGACCAACCGCACCGCTCGGCCGTCGACCACGTCGACCGCGGGCAACAAGATCAACACATTCCCTCCCAAGCCGTTGTCACAGTGCCTCGATCCAGTTGCGCAGCACCGCCGCACCGGCGTCCCCGCTCTTTTCGGGGTGGAACTGGGTGGCCGACAGCGGCCCTTGCTCGACCGCGGCCAAGAACGGCACCCGGTGAGTGGCCCAGGTGAGGACGGCCTCGGGCGGACCCTCCCATCGCTGTGCGGCATAGGAGTGCACGAAGTAGAACCGCGTGTCGACGTCGAGCCCCTTGAAAAGGGTGCTGCCGGGCCCGGCGTCGACGACGTTCCAGCCCATGTGCGGGATCACCGGGGCGTCCAGCCGGGTGACTTCGCCCGGCCACTGGCCGCAACCCGCTGTCTGCACACCGAATTCGACGCCGCTGGCGAACAGGATCTGCATGCCGACGCAGACCCCCAGCACCGGGCGCCCGGCGGCGACTCGGTCGGCGATGATGCGGTCTCCGTGGACCTTGCGCAGGCCGGTCATGCAGGCCTCGAACGCCCCGACGCCGGGCACCACCAGCCCGTCGGCGGCGGCCGCCGGGTCGGCGTCGGCGGTCACCTCCACCGACGCGCCCGCCCGCTGCAGGGCGCGCTGGGCCGACCGCAGGTTGCCCGAGCCGTAATCCAGGACGACGACGGATGGTTTTGTCACAGAACGCCTTTGGTGGACGGCACGTCGGTCACCCGGGGGTCGGGCTCGACGGCCTGACGCAACGCGCGGGCCACCGCCTTGTACTGCGCTTCGGTGACGTGGTGCGGGTCGCGGCCGTACAGGACGCGCACGTGCAGCGCGATGCGGGCGTTCATGGCCAGCGACTCGAAGACGTGCCGGTTGATGACGGTGTGATAGGGCACCGAGCTGCCGGCAATGCTCGTGTGTAGCAGGTGATCCGGCTCGCCGGTGTGCACGCAATAGGGCCGGCCGGACACGTCGACGACGGCGTGGGCCAGCGTCTCGTCCATCGGGATGAAGGCGTCGCCGAACCGGCGGATACCTCGCTTGTCGCCGAGGGCCTGCCCGAGCGCCTGGCCCAGGGCGATCGCGGTGTCCTCGATGGTGTGGTGGCCCTCGATCTCGACGTCGCCCTTGGTGCGGACGGTCAAATCGAAACTGGCGTGGCTGCCCAGCGCGGTCAGCATGTGGTCGTAGAACGGCACACCCGTGTCGACGTGGACCTGGCCGGTGCCGTCGAGGTCGAGCTCGATGACGATGTCGGATTCCTTGGTGCGGCGCTCGATACGCGCGCGCCGGGTCGCAATGGTGGTCACGGGGCTCCTACTGGGGTGGCTGGGGCCAGTTCGGTGGCGGCGATCTGGGCGCTGGCCCGCAGGAAGGCGTCGTTCTCTTCGGCCAGCCCGGTGGTCGCGCGCAGGTAGCCGGGGATCCCGACGTCGCGGATCAAGACGCCGGCGTCCAGGTAGCGCTGCCAGGTGGCCGGGGCGTCGGTGAACCGACCGAACAGCACGAAGTTGGCGTCGCTCGGGATGACCTGAAAACCCATGCCGGTCAACGCCTTCGTGACACGTTCACGTTCTGCGATCAGCGCGGCGACGCTGCCCAGGGTGTCGTCGGCGTGCCGCAGCGCGGCCCGGGCCGCGGCCTGGGTGATTGACGACAAGTGGTACGGCAGCCGCACCAGCAGCATCGCGTCGATCACCGCGGGCGTGGCGATCAGGTAGCCGAGCCGCCCGCCGGCGAACGCGAACGCCTTGCTCATCGTGCGGGTGACGATGAGCTTGGTCGGATACTCGCGCACCAGCCCCACGGCGCTGGGTTCGGAGGAGAACTCGCCGTACGCCTCGTCGACGATCAGGATGCCCGGTACCGCGTCGAGCAGCCGCCGCAGGGCGGGCAACGAAACGCTCTGCCCGGACGGGTTGTTCGGGCTGGCGATGAACACCACGTCGGGCCGGCGCTCGGTGATCGCGGCGACCGCCGCGTCGAGGTCGAGGCTGAAATCGTCGGCGCGGACGCCCTCCAGCCATTCCGTGCGCGTGGCATCGGAGATGATCGGGTGCATCGAGTAGGACGGGACGAACCCGATGGCGGTGCGCCCGGGCCCGCCGAACGCCTGCAGCAACTGTTGCAGGATCTCGTTGGAACCGTTTGCCGCCCAGACGTTTTCCACGCCGAGCGGCACTCCGGTCTGCGCGGTGAGGTAGCCGGCCAGGTCGCTGCGCAGGGCAGTCGCGTCCCGGTCGGGGTAGCGGTGCAGGTCGGCGGCCGCCTCGGCCACCGACCGGACCACGTCGTCCACCAGCGCCCGGCTGGGCGGGTGCGGGTTCTCGTTGGTGTTCAACCGCACCGGGACCGCCAATTGCGGTGCGCCGTAGGGCGATTTGCCGCGCAGGTCGTCGCGCAGGGGCAGGTCGTCCAGCGTGGGGTTCTCCGGCCCGGTCATCGCTCGAACCTCCGCCGGATCGCCTCGCCGTGCGCCGGCAGGTCTTCGGCCTTGGCCAGCGTGACCACGTGCCCCGAGACGTCCTTGAGGGCGGCCTCGGTGTAGTCGACGACGTGAATGCCGCGCAGGAAGGTCTGCACCGACAGGCCGCTGGAATGCCGGGCCGAGCCCGCGGTCGGCAGGACGTGGTTGGAGCCCGCGCAGTAGTCGCCGAGGCTGACCGGCGAGTAGGGCCCGACGAAAACGGCACCGGCCGAACGGATTCGCCCGGCGACCTCCGCCGCGCCGACGGTCTGGATCTCCAGGTGCTCGGCGGCGTAGGCGTTGACCACCTTGACACCGGCGTCCAGGTCGTCGACCAGGATGATCGCGGACTGGCGGCCGCCCAGCGCGGTGGCCACCCGGTCGCGGTGCACGGTCGTGCGCAGCTGGGCGGCCACCTCGGCGGCGGTGGCGTCGGCCAGCTCCGCGCTGGGTGTGACCAGCACGCTGCCCGCCATCTCGTCGTGTTCGGCCTGGCTGATCAGGTCGGCGGCCACGTGCGCGGGGTCGGCGGTGTGGTCGGCCAGGATGGCGATCTCCGTCGGCCCGGCCTCGGCGTCGATGCCCACGCGCGAGCGGCACAGCCGCTTGGCGGCGGTGACGTAGATGTTGCCCGGGCCCGTGATCATGTCGACGGGCGCCAGTTCCCGACCGTCGGTGTCGGTGCCGCCGTAGGCCAGCAGCGCCACCGCCTGCGCGCCGCCGACCGCCCACACCTCGTCGACCCCCAGCAGCCGGGCGGCGGCCAGGATCGTCGGGTGCGGCAGGCCTTCGAACCTGGCCTGCGGCGGACTGGCCACCACCAGCGAGTCGACGCCCGCGACCTGTGCCGGCACCACGTTCATCACCACGCTCGACGGGTACACCGCGTTGCCGCCGGGCACGTACAGGCCCACCCGTTCGACGGGGACCCACCGCTCGGTCACCGTCGCGCCCGGGCCCAGCGTGGTGGTGACGTCGCTGCGGCGCTGGTCGGCGTGCACGGCGCGGGCGCGTTCGATCATCACCCGGAGGGCCTCGACGACGTCGGGGTGCAGGTCAGCCAGCGCCGCCTCCAGCGCCGCCGCGGGCACCCGGACCGCCGCGGGCCGCACCCCGTCGAACGACTCCCCGTACTGCAGCGCCGCCTCGGCGCCGCGCTCGGCGACGGCCTCCACGATCGGGCGCACCTTGGGCAGCACGCTCTCCACGTCGGCGCCCCCGCGCGGCAGCGCGGTCCGCAACCGGGCAGCCGTCAGCTGGACGCCCCGCAGGTCGATGCGGGCCATCACGGGTGCTGAAGTGGTACTCATTGCCTCCATTGTCCCAGAGCAACTCAAGTCGATTTTCGACCGGTACAGTGCCCATGTAAGGCCGGGTAAGCCCCGTACAACTCAGGGAGCCGTCATGTCCGCGAAGGATCATCCCAACAACGCGCCGGGCGTCCCAATGGTGTTCCCGCCCTGGTTCGAGCGCTTCCAGATCAAGTATTTCAACCCGGCGGTCAAGCCGATCGCCCGCTTTCTGCCCGGCACCGCCACCATCAAGCACCGCGGCCGCACCTCGGGCACGCCGTACGAGACCATCATCACCCCTTACCGCAAGGGGAACGTGCTGGCCATCGCGCTGGGCCACGGCAAGACGAACTGGGTCAAGAACGTGCTGGCCGCCGGCGAGGCCGACGTGCAATACAGCCGCAACCGCGTGGTGCACATCACCAACCCGCGGATCCTGCCGGCCGGCTCGGACGGCCCCGACGCCGAGCGCCTGCCGCGGATGGCCCGCATGCAGCTGCGCCGGATCGGCGTGTTCGTCGGCGACATCGCCTGAGGCCGCCCTGGACCCAAGCTCCAGCGGTCTACACCCTGGTGAAGACCGTTTTGCCGATCATCGTCGGCCAGGCCGACGGCGCGTCGTCCCAGGCGACGACGCGATCGACGGCCGGCGACAGATCCAGGCCGTCGGCGAGCCGCTCGAGCACCTGCGGTATGACCGTGCGCGCGCTCACTCGTCCGGTGATGAATTGCACACCACGGGTGTACATCGGCAGCAACGGCATCTCGACCTTGTATTCGGGGTAGATCCCAGTGTCGGTGCACACGCCGTCTGGCCAGGTGGCACGCAGTGTGGCCGATAGCAGCGCCGCATCGCCGGTGGTGTGCACGGTGACCGGATACGGATCCCACGACTTGTCGGGTTTGGCAGCGTCGTGCACCACCGCGCCGAGTTTCTCGGCGGCGGCCAGCCGCCGCGGGTCGGTGTCGACGTAGTCGACCCGGGCGCCCAGCGCCGCCGCGAAGGCGGCCGAGTACAACCCGATCGACAGCCGCCCGACGACCAGGACGCGCCGATCGACTGGATCGAGGCTCGCCAACTCCTCGTGGAATGGCCCGACCGTCCTCCAGCCGTCGGGGATGTTGTCCGACAGGGACGCGATCGAGATGGGGTCGACGCCGTCGGGCAGCGGGATGAGCATCGCGTCCGCATACGGCACCAGCACCAGATCGGACATGAAACCGCCACCATCGAGGCCGGCGATCGGCGCCATTCCGTACGTCGCCATCAATGGCCCCGAGCCGCACGAACCGGTCACGCCACGGCGACATTCGCGGCAGGTTCCGCAGCTGATCTGGAATGGCACCACGACACGGTCGCCTACCCGAACATCCTTCACACCATCGCCGACCGCGACGACCTCGGCCAACCCCTCGTGGCCCACCGCGTATCCCGGCGGCAACGGCAGCCGCCCATGGGCGACCGCGACGTCGAGGTCGCAGCAGGCCACCATGAGCGGCTGGACCAGCGCCTGTTCCGGCGCGGTGATCTGCGGGTCGGGCGCGTCGCGCCAAGCGTATCGTCCGACCTCTTCGTAGGTGAGCTGCCTCATCCCAGCATTCTTGAGTGATCTCTCAAGTATTGTCAACAGCGTGCCGAGACCGGATCGCAGCCGCGCAGCGCTGATCGACAAAGCCGCCACCCTGTTCCGGCGCCAGGGGTACGCGGCGACGGGCCTCAATCAGATCCTCGAGGAGGCCGGCGTCAAACCCGGTTCGCTGTATCACCACTTCCCGCAGGGCAAGCAACAGCTGGCCGCCGCGGTCGTCGAGAGCGAGGGGGCGGGTATCGAACAACTCCTGCGCCGGTTCCTGGCCACGGGCCGTCCCGCCGCCGACATCGTCGAACGGTGGATCGACCTGCTGGCGGCGGGGCTGGCCGGCGACCACCGCGACGGCTGCCCGATCGAGCCGATCGCCACGGAGTCGGTCAACGCGAGCCCGCTGGTGCGCGAGGCGTCCGCGCGCGCGTTCGGGGCTTGGTGCGCCGCGGTCGAAGAGCGCCTGCGCTCCGACGGCTGGGTTGCCGCGGAGGCCAAACAGGTTGCGCTCGCGGTGATCGCACTGATCGAGGGGGCACTGATCCTGTCCCGGATCTCCGGCGATGCTGGCGCGCTCGACGCCGCCAAGCCCGCCGCACGCACGCTGCTGCGCGGCTAAAGGGCCTACATGTCCAGGCCGACGTCGAGCGCGCGCACCGAATGCGTCAGCGCCCCGACGGCCAGGTAGTCCACCCCGGTGGCTGCGTAGGTGGCGGCATTGTCCAGGCTGAGCCCGCCGGAGGACTCCAGCAGCACGGCGGGTGCGCGCGCGTCCCGGCGCTGCACGGCCATCTGCGTCTGCCACACCGGGAAGTTGTCCAGCAGCACCAGTTCCGGCTTTTCGGCCAGCACCTCGTCCAACTGCTCGAGGGAGTCGACCTCCACCTCGCACGGCAGATCCGGCGCCGCGTCGCGGACCGCCCGCAGCGCGTCGACCACCGATCCCGCGGCCACCACGTGGTTGTCCTTGATCAGCGCCGCGTCCCCCAGTCCCATCCGGTGGTTGACGCCCCCGCCGACCCGCACCGCGTACTTCTGCAGCGCGCGCAGCCCGGGTAGCGTTTTGCGGGTATCGCGGACCTTGGCCTTGGTGCCGTGCACGGCGTCGACCCAGGCCGCCGTCGTGGTGGCGATGCCCGACAGGTGGCAGACCAGGTTCAGCATGGTCCGCTCGGCGGTCAGCAGCCCACGGGTGTCCGCGCGCACGGTCAACACCGGCTCGCCGGGCTGCAGCCGGGCGCCGTCCTCGACGCTGTGCACCACCTCGTAGCCGCCGGCGAGGACGGCGTCGAGAACCAGCAGCGCGACCTCGACGCCGGCGATCACGCCGGCCTCACGGGGCACCATCGACGCCGTGGCCACCGCGCCGGCGGGCACTGTCGCCAGGGTGGTGACGTCGGGCCCGTAGCGCAGGTCCTCTTCCAGAGCCCGCCGGATGGTGTCCTGGGCGGCGCTGCGTTCGTCCGGCAGCATCATCAGCCCACCGCCGCCAGCGCCTCCGCCAGCACCGAGTTCCGGTCGTCGGCCAGCCGCAGCACGCTGCTACGCGCCTGTTCCGGCGCGGGCTCGGGGTATTCCGCACGGTGGTGGCAGCCCCGGCTCTCGTTGCGCGCCAGGGCGGCGGCGGTCACGGCGCGGGCGGCCGCGGCCAGCGCGACGTCTTCGAAGTCGCGGCGGCCGGCGATGGTGCGCACCGGGGCCGCGGACAGCGCGTCGGACAACCGGTTGAGCCCGGCGGCGTCGCGCACCACCGAGGCGTCGCGGCTCATCGCGGCCTGCAATTCGCCGCGCTCCGGGGCGGTGTGGACGGACGGCTCGCACTCTGTGGCCCGGACGCGCCCCGCCGCCAGCACGTGCGCGGCCGCGGCCTTGCCGGCGCGCCCGCCGACCACCAGGCCTTCCAGCAGGCTGTTGGACGCCAACCGGTTGGCGCCGTGCATGCCGGTGCGCGCCACCTCGCCGGCGGCGAACAGCCCCGGCAGTTCGGTCTGCCCGTCGACGTCGGTGACGACGCCGCCGCAGCTGTAGTGCGCCCCCGGTACGACCGGGATGGGTTGGCGGACCGGGTCGATGCCGGCGGCCCGGCACGCGGCGGTCACCGTCGGGAACCGGGTGGCGAAACCCTCGATGCCGCGCGCGTCGAGGAACACGCAGGGGTCACCGGTGGCCTTCAGCCGCGTGTCGATGGCCGCGGCCACGACGTCGCGCGGCGCCAGATCGCCCATCGGGTGCACACCAGCGGTGACCGAGTTGCCTTGCCGGTCAAGCAAAATCGCGCCCTCACCGCGGATCGCCTCGGTGATCAGCGGACGCCGGCCGCCGCCCCCACCGAACAGCATCGTGGGATGGAACTGGATGAACTCGAGGTCACTGACCGCGACACCGGCCCACAGCGCCAGCGCGATGCCGTCGCCCGTGGAGCCCGCGGGATTGGTGGTCGCGCCGTAGAGGTGCCCGAGGCCGCCGGAAGCCAGGATGACCGCCGGCGCACTGATGATTCCGTACCCGTCCTGGTTGCCGACGGACACGCCGGTCACGGCTT
Organism: Mycobacterium sp. E342; assembly: GCF_001667665.1. NCBI lineage: Bacteria > Bacillati > Actinomycetota > Actinomycetes > Mycobacteriales > Mycobacteriaceae > Mycobacterium > Mycobacterium sp. E342. The sequence continues at coordinate 38,919 of NZ_LZJM01000138.1, read as the reverse complement.
CTCCGCCCAAGGAGCCGTCGTGCAGCACGCGCAGCGCGACGTGGCCGGTGCGGACGTCCAGCAGCCGGGCGGCGCGGTCGAGCGCACGCTGGACCTCGGCGCCGGTGGCGTCGCCGCCGGCGTGCACGATGCGCCGCCGCGAGTGCCCGCCCTCGCGCGTCACGTCCCAGCGGCCCGGGGCGGCCTCGTCGAATCGCGCTCCGGCACCGACCAATTCGGAGACCGCTCGGTAGCCGTCGGCGACGATGGAGGTCACCGCGTCGGGATCGCAGAGGCCGGCGCCGGCGGCCACGGTGTCGGCGACGTGGGCCTCGACGGAGTCGTCGTTGTCGGGCAGGACCACCGCGATGCCGCCCTGGGCGTAGTGCGTGGCCGTCGTCCCGCGCGCCTGGTCGGCCTTGCTCAGCACGACGACGCGGCGGCCCGCCCGGTGGGCGGCCAGGGCGGCGGCCAATCCCCCCACGCCGGTACCGATGACGACGACGTCGGCGCTGTCGGTCCAGGCCGGGCGGGCGATCATTCGCCGCCGCCCGGCTGACCGATCTCGATCATTCGCTGCACGCTGCGCCGGCCCGCCGCCGCGATCTCGGGATCGACGTCGACTTCGTCGGCGCCGTCCACCAGGCAGCGCAACAGTGCCGCGGGCGTGATCATCTTCATGTACTTGCAGGACGCCCGGTCGTTGACCGCGCGGAAATCGACCTGCGGTGCGGCCCTGCGCAATTGATGCAGCATGCCGACCTCGGTGGCCACCAGCACCTTGCGGGCCGAGGTCTCGTGCGCGGCGTCGAGCATGCCGCCGGTGGACAGGATCTTGACCCGGTCCGCCGGGAAGGCGCCTTCGCCGGCGAGGTACAACGCCGAAGTGGCACAACCACATTCGGGATGCACATAGAGGTCGGCGTCGGGATTCGCCCTGGCCTGTTCGGACAGCTCGTCGCCGTTGATCCCGGCGTGGACATGGCATTCACCGGCCCACACGTGCATGTTCGCGCGGCCGGTCACCCGGCGCACGTGGGCCCCCAGGAACTGGTCCGGGCAGAACAGCACCTCGCGGTCCGGGTCGATCGAGTTCACCACGTCGACCGCGTTGGACGACGTGCAGCAGATGTCGGTCAGGGCCTTCACCGCGGCGGTGGTGTTGACGTAGGAGACGACGACGGCGCCGGGGTGCTCGTCCTTCCAGGCGCGCAGCTCGTCGGCGTTGATCGAGTCGGCCAGCGAGCAGCCGGCCCGCTGATCCGGGATGAGGACAGTCTTGGCGGGGCTGATGATCTTGGCGGTTTCGGCCATGAAGTGCACTCCGCAGAACACGATGGTGTCCTCGGGCGCCTCGGCGGCGATCCGCGACAGGGCCAGCGAATCCCCCACGTGGTCGGCGACGTCTTGAATCGCGGGCAGCTGGTAGTTGTGCGCCAGCACGGTCGCGCCGCGCAGCTTCGCCAGGCGGCGGATCTCCGCGGCCCACTGCGCGTCGCCCTCCACACCGGCGTAACCGGTGGGCGTGTTGGTGACGTCGGCCATCATGTCTTCGGCGAGCGTGTCCATGCGATTCATAACCGTCACGGCGGCTCCTTTCAGCCCAGGAGGTTTTCGACTTATAATCGAAAACATGGCCCATACTAGCACTGAACACGAGGTGCTCGCGGTGGTGTTTCAGGTTCGCCAGGTAACGGGCGGCCCGCGAATACAGAAACCGCAGCTTAACGTGCTGTTATGGCAGCGCGCCAAGGATCCGCAGCGCGGCGCCTGGTCGCTGCCGGGCGGACGGCTGCGCAACGACGAGGACATGATCAGCTCGGTCCGCCGGCAGCTGGCCGAAAAGGTGGACCTCAAGGAGCTGACGCACCTGGAACAGCTGGCGGTGTTCTCCGATCCGAACCGGGTTCCGGGTGCCCGGGTGATCGCCTCGACCTTCCTGGGCTTGGTGCCCTCCCCCGCCACCCCCGAGCTGCCGCCGGACACGCGGTGGCACCCGGTGAGCTGCCTGCCCGAGATGGCCTTCGACCACGGCCCGATGGTCACCCACGCGCACGCCCGGCTGGTCGCCAAGCTGTCCTATACCAACCTCGGGTTTGCTTTGGCGCCAAAGGAATTCGCCTTGTCCACGCTGCGCGACATCTACGGCGCCGCGCTGGGCTATCAGGTCGACGCGACGAACCTGCAACGCGTGCTGGTCCGCCGCGGCGTGATCAGCCAGACGGGCACCATCGCGCAGTCCGGTCGCAGCGGGGGCCGGCCGGCGGCCCTCTACCACTTCACCGACTCCCGGCTGCGGGTCACCGACGAATTCGCCGCGCTGAGGCCCCCCGGGCAGCCGGGCCAGGTCTGACCGCCCACGGCAGCCGCCCCGGCAAGTTTGCGGAACGCCCGGTCAGGGGACACCGATGAATCGACAACTGTGGCGCGCCGGGCCTGCCTTTCCCGGCGAGAACTCGCCGACGATGCGGCGATTGCGTTTTGGTTACCTGCCGTTCATGGGCGAGAATGCCGGGTGGCCTAGAAGGGAGCCTCAATGGCTGAGCTCGGCAATCTGGCAGGCACACGCGGCGCGGAGTGGATCGCCCGGCCCCCACACGAGGAATTGCAGCGCAAAGTACGCCCGCTGCTGCCCTCGGACGACCCGTTCTACCAGCCGCCACTGGGGTTCCAGCACGCCGAGCCCGGGACGGTGCTGCGCTCGCGCGACGTGGAGCTGGCGTTTTTGGGCCTGATTCCGCAGCCGGTCAAGGCGGTGCAGCTGCTCTACCGGACGATGGACATGAACGGCGAGCCCGAGGCGACCGTGACGACGGTGATCGTCCCGGCCGAGCTCGCCCCGGAACGGCCCTGCCCGCTGCTGTCCTACCAGTGCGCGATCGACGCCGTGTCGTCGCGCTGCTTCCCGTCCTACGCGCTGCGACGCCGGGCAAAAGCCCTGGGGTCCATCGGTCAGTTCGAGTACTTCCTGATCGCCGCCGCCGTTGCCGAGGGCTGGGCAGTCTCGGTGCCCGACCACGAAGGCCTGCACGGCCTCTGGGGTGCGCCGTATGAGCCCGGCTATCGCGTGTTGGACGGCATCCGGGCGGCCCTGGGTTCGGACCGTCTCGGGTTGTCCCCGGAAGCGCCGATCGGGTTGTGGGGTTACTCCGGCGGCGGCCTGGCCAGTGCCTGGGCCGCCGAAGTGTGCGCCGAGTACGCGCCCGAGCTCGACGTCGTCGGGGCGGTGCTGGGGTCACCCGTCGGCGACCTGGGCAACACCTTCCGCAGGCTCAACGGCAGCTTCCTGTCGGGCCTGCCCGCCCTGGTGGTTGCCGCGCTCGCTCACATCTACCCCGAGCTGGACCGGGTGATCAAAGAGCACAGCAACGAGGAGGGACGCGCCCTGCTCGAATCGCTCGAGAAGATGACCACCGTGGAGGCGGTCATCCGGATGGCCGGCAAGAACATGGGTGACTTTCTCGACGAGCCGCTCGAGAGCATCCTCTCGACGCCCGAGGTCACCCACGTGTTCGAGAACATCAAGCTGGGTGTGGCCGTCCCGACGCCGCCCGTGCTGATCGTGCAGGCGGTCCACGACTACCTCATCGACGTCAAGGACATCGACGTGCTCGCCGACGCCTATTCGGCCGGCGGCGCCCAGGTCACCTACCACCGCGACGCGTTCAACGAGCACATGCTGCTGCACCCGCTGTCGGCTCCGATGGCGCTGCGCTGGCTCACGGACCGGTTCGACCGCCGGCCGCTGACCGAGCACCTGATCCGGACGACCTGGCCGACGATGTTTCACCCGATGACCTACGTCGGGATGGCGCGGCTGGCCAAGATCGCCGCCAAGGTCATCTTCGGCCGGAGGATTCACCGCCGTCCGCTATGACACGGGCGCGTCCGATGCGCCCCCGGCTCCCACCGGCAGCGCGTCGGCAGACCGGCCCGGCGGATAGGCGCCCAGGTCGTCGCGGGCGTCGGCGGCCGCAAACACCGCATAGAGCAGCGCGGCGATAGCGGCCGGCCACAGCAGGGTCAACGCCACCCGCAGGGGATGGTCCGCGAAAAAGACCGGGGGTGCCTGGACGACGTACGCCACCGACGGGGCTTTCGACAGCGGTACCGCGTCGAAGTCCAATGCGCCGTAACGGAGCCGCACCAACGCCGCCCCGGTCGCCGTCGCGGCCGCGGCGACGGTCACCATGCCGATCGAGAGCGCGACCACCATTCCCGGTCCGCGGCGGACGCGCCACTGCCACCCCAGCACCGGGGCCACCACGGCGAGCACGGTCAGCAGACCGAGCATCAGGCACGGCGCGTCGAAGAAGTGCTCCGACTCGGTGCCCAGATAGTCGTGGACCCGTTCACCCGCGCGGGTGAGCGCCACCACCGCGTGGATGGGCGGCGCGATCCACGCCCACAACCCGCCGATCAGCACACCGACCAGCAGGGAGCCCAGCACGGCGACGGCGATGGCGCGGGTCCGGGACGTCGACGGGGCGGTCGCGGGGGGCGCCGTCTCCGCGGGCTGGGTCACCGTTGGGCCTCCAGGTCGACGGAGTCGACCTGACCGTGCCGCGAGCACCGCGCCCGCCAGCCGTCGGGGCGAACCTGCACCACCATCCGGCGCCCGCATTCCGCGCAGAACCGGGGCGGTTCCAGACCCAACTGCGCCGCTGTCGGCACTGCGGTGCCCCCCAATTCCCCGGTGTAGACGTTGTAGACGCCGGCACTGACCGGAGCACCCAGATCCCCAACCACAGTCGCCACGTTTCTTACAGGGTGGCGTTGAGCGCCTTGATGGGCATCTGCAGGTCGTCGAGCAGTTCCAGATCGGCTTCGGCCGGACGGCCGAGCGTGGTCAGGTAGTTCCCGACGATCACCGCGTTGATGCCGCCCAGGATGCCCTTCTTGGCGCCCAGGTCACCCAGGGTGATCTCACGGCCCCCGGCGAACCGCAGCATCGCGCGCGGCAACGCCAGGCGGAAAGCGGCCACCGACTTCAGCGCCTCGGCCACCGGCAGCACCTCGAGGTCCCCGAACGGCGTGCCGGGCCGCGGGTTGAGGAAGTTCAACGGCACCTCGTCGGGTCCCAGCTCGGCCAGTTCGGCGGCGAACTCCGCGCGTTGCTCGAGCGTCTCGCCCATGCCCAGGATGCCGCCACAGCACACCTCCATCCCGGCGTCGCGCACCATCGACAGGGTCTGCCAGCGCTCTTCCCAGGTGTGGGTGGTCACGACGTTGGTGAAGAACGAGCGGGCCGTCTCGAGGTTGTGGTTGTACCGGTGCACCCCCATCGCCGAGAGCTGCTCGACCTGCTCGGCGGTCAGCATTCCCAGCGAGCAGGCGATGTTGATCTCGACCTCGTTGCGGATCGCCTCGATGCCGGCCGCGACCTGGGACATCAGCCGCTCGTCGGGGCCACGCACGGCGGCCACGATGCAGAACTCGGTGGCACCCGACTTGGCGGTTTGTTTGGCGGCCTCGACCAGGCTGGGAATGTCCAGCCGGGCGCTGCGCACCGGGGAGGCGAACAACCCCGACTGCGAGCAGAAATGACAGTCCTCCGGGCAGCCGCCCGTCTTCAGGCTGATGATGCCCTCGACCTCGACCTCGGGGCCGCACCAGCGCATGCGCACCTCGTGGGCCAGCGCCAGCAGGTCGTCGAGCCGGTCGTCGGGCAGCTGCAGCACCTGCAGCACCTGCTCCCGGCTCAGTCCCTCGCCGCGTTCGAGCACCTGGTCGCGGGCAACCGCCAGGATGTCTGCGTCGTGGGCGCCGGTCGCCGGTCGAGTGGCCGCTTGAGTCACCAGTACTCCCCTGCATCGTCGTTGGCCGAGCATGCGGCCACCCCTGCCACGGTGGTGGCAGCGCGAATAAAAGTGTTCAAAGTAGGGTAACGGCCGCAGAAGATGGCGTCCGCCGGGGTATCTGACCACCATGACCGATCCGCACACCGCATACGTCGCCCACCACATGCTCCTGCTGGCGATCCCGGCATTCCTGCCGGCGGTGGTGGTCGTGGCCGTGATCTTGTATGTCGCCCTGAAGGACCGCCGCGCCGGCGACGGCGACGCAGCGCCGGACGGCTCCGAAGCCCGACCCGGCGCCGCCGACGAAAAGAGTGATTGACGACACGCCCGGTGGGGCATTCCGCGAACAGACACTGGATCGCTAACTTACTCAGGAGTAAGTTAGCGATCCAGTTGGACCGGGACGCGAGTGTGGGAGGGCACAACGATGACGTCGACGGGGCTGACGCTGCTCGCCGAGCCACCGGCGCGGGGGGCGGGACTGAACCAGGTGATCGGGCTGTCGATCGCCGCGCTGGTGATCGCGGCGGCGCTGCTGTGGGTCGGCTATGCGCACCGCACCCATCGCATTGAATGGCTGATCCGGTTCGCGGACAAGATGGGCGAGAAGTTCCACCGCCCCAACTGGGTCGCACTGCCGGTCCTGATCTTCACCACGTCGATCATCTGCGCGCTGTTCGGGTTCATCTGGGACGTCAGCTGGCACATCGGAAACGGCCGCGACCCCGGTCCGCTGGCCAACCCGGCGCACTACTTCATCATCATCGGGCTGTTCGGGATCTTCCTGGGCGGCATGACCGCGATCGTGCTGCCGTTCGACAAGCCCGGCCCCGCCGCGGTGCGCATCACCCGCAACTGGTACGCCCCGGTCGGCGGGGTGCTGATGGCAGGGTGCGGGATGTACGCCATGATCGGCTTCCCGCTCGACGACATCTGGCATCGCATCTTCGGCCAGGACGTAACACTCTGGGGCCCAACGCATTTGATGATGATCGGTGGCGCCGGGTTCTCGCTGTTCGCGGTGTTGATGCTGGAGCGCGAGGGTGAGGCCCAGGAGGGCGCGGACGTCTACCACGGCGCCTTCATCAAATTCCTGCGCTACCTGTCCTTCGGCGGCATGTTCATCGGGCTGTCGGTCTACCAGATCGAATACGACTTCGGCGTCGAGCAATTCCGCCTGGCGCTGCAGCCGATGATGATCGCCGCGGCGGCCGCACTGGCGGCGGTGGCCGCCCGCATCACGATGGGTCGCGGCGCGGCCGTGATCGCCGCCGTCTTCGCCATCGCCCTGCGCGGGGCGGTCGCATTGTTGGTCGGGCCGATCCTGGGGGCCCCGATCAACTGGTTCCCGCTCTACCTCGGCCCGGCGCTGATGGTCGAATTGGTGGCGCTCACGCCGTTGTTCAAGCGCCCCATCGCCTTTGGCGCGGTCTCCGGCCTGGCCGTGGGGACGGTGGGGCTGTGGCTGGAGTCGCTGTGGATCGGCACGGTGTACCACTACCCCTGGCCCATGAGCATGTGGGGTCAGGCGCTGGCGATGGCCGTGCCGGTCGCGATCCTGACGGGCACCTGCGGGGCGCTGTTCGGCATGGTGCTCACCGGCCAGCGCCTGCCGGGCCGCGCCACGGGCATCACGATCGTGGCGGCGACGGTGGTGGTGATCGGCGGCGCGGTGGCCAACGGGCTGCATATCGTCGTGCCGCGTCAGGACAACGCCACCCTCACGCTGACCGACCTGCCCAGCCCGCCCGGGCAGCGCATGGTGTCCGCCGACGTGCAGCTCACGCCGCCCGACATGGTCAGCCAAAACCCAGAATGGCTGACGATCCTGTCCTGGCAGGGCCGGATGGAGAACAGCCGCGGTCTGGTGATCGACCGGCTGCAACAGGTCGGCCCCGGCCACTACCGGTCCACCCAGCCGGTGCCGGTGTGGGGTTCGTGGAAGACGCTGCTGCGTGTGCAAGACGGTTACACGATGACCGCCGTGCCGATCTGGGAGCCGGCCGACGACGCGATCCCGGCGCCCGAGGTTCCGGCCCTGGCGTCGTTCAACCGGCCGTTCGTCCAGGAGGTCACGATCCTGCAGCGCGAACGCGACCAGAGCGCCCCGGGGTGGCTGTTCACCGCGGGCTCGATCGTGGTGCTGTTCCTGACGCTGATGGTGATCGCCGGCCTGACCTGGGGCGCCGGTCGCCTCAACAACTCGGTCACCGAGCCGGAACCGGTTCAGGACAAGCAGCCGGTGCCGAGAGCGGCGTGAGCCGATGACGGTCCGCAACACCCTCACGTCGGCGTGGGTGGCGGCGTCGGTGTGCGCCCTGGTCGCCTGCGGCGGAAAGGGGCCGGCCCAGCCGCCGCCGGCCGGGCTGGACGTCGACGTCACCATCGCCAACGGCCAGGTGACCCCGACCAACGCCGCCCTGCAGGCCAGGGTCAAACAGCCGATCACTCTGCACGTCACCAGCGACGTTGCCGACGAGCTGCACGTGCACTCGACGCCCGACCACAAGTTCCCGGTGGCGGCCGCGGCCAACCAGACGTTCCAGTTCAGCGTCGACGTGCCCGGCGACGTCGAGGTGGAACTGCACCACCTGAACCGCACGATCGCCGCCATCCAAGTCCAGCCGTGAGCGCCCGCGGCGCGACGGTGGTGCTCGCGCACGGTCTCGGCGGGTCCGGCGACCTGCCGGTGCCCTACCTGTACGCGATGGTCGGCGCGGCGTGGGCGCTGACGTTCACCTTCGCACTCGTCGCGTTTGCCTGGCGCCGGCCGCGGTTCGACCCGGGCAAGCCGGGCCGTCCGCTGCCGGCGGCGGTGACCGCGTTCGTCGACGCCCGGGCGACGCGGTGGGCGGCGGCCGCGCTGGGGCTGATCTTCGCGGCGTGGGCGGTGGCGGCCGGGGTGGGGGGCCCGCGGTCGGAGACCAATGCCCTGCTCGGGGTGTTCTACGTGCTGCTGTGGGTCGGACTGGTGGCGCTGTCGCTGCTGTTCGGGCCGGTCTGGCGGGTCCTTTCGCCGATGCGGACGGTGTACCTGTTGCTGCGGTGCGGCACGCCCGAGCGCCTGCACCGGGCGCGGTGGTCCTATCCCGAGCGCTGGGGCTACCGCCCGGCCGCGCTCGGCCTGTTCGCGTTCGTCTGGATGGAACTCGCCAGCCCCGACCCGGCGTCGCTGCCGGCGGTGCGGGCATGGCTGGGCGGGTATGCCGCGGTCATGCTGGTGGGCGCCTGGCTGTGCGGCCAGCGGTGGTTGGCCCGCGCCGACCCGTTCGGGGTGTACAGCATGGCGGTGTCCCGCCTGTCGCCATTTCGCCGCAACCCGCGGAGCGGAAGAATCGTCGTCGGCAACCCGCTCGATCATTTGCCGTCGCTGCCCGTGCGGCCCGGCGTGGTCGTGCTGCTCGCGGTGCTGCTCGGGTCGACGGCGTTCGACAGTTTCTCGTCGTCGCCGACATGGCGCGGCTTCGCCGACGGCCTTTCCCGCGGGATGGGCCTCACCCCGACACTGTCGTCGTCGCTGCTCCGAACCGCCGGCCTGATCGTCTTCATTTCCGTTGTGGCGGCGACCTTTTCGCTTGCCGCCCGCGCAACGGGCGGCGTGGACTCGCAGCAACGCCGGGCGCTGCCCGGCCAGATGGCGCATTCCCTGATCCCGATCGTGGTGGGTTACGTCTTCGCCCATTACCTGACCTATCTGGTCGAGCGTGGACAACAGGCCGTGTTCGCGCTGGCCGATCCGTTCGGCCGCGGCTGGAATGTGCTGGGCCTGGCGCACCAGCAGGTGGCCTACGTGCTGTCGACCCACCCGCCGGTGCTGGCCGGGATCAAGGTGGCCTGCGTGGTGACCGGCCACATCGTCGCGGTGATCGCGGCGCACGACAAGGCGCTGCGGCTGCTGCCGAGCGGCCACCAGCTCACCGGCCAGCTGACGATGATGCTGGTCATGGTCGGCTACACCTTCACCGGCCTGTACCTGCTGTTCGGCGGCTAGCGGATCAGGTAGTCCACTTTCTTCTCGCCGTTCCAGTGGCGCAGGCCGGCGAAGCTGCCCTCGACGAGCGGCGGGCGCCCCGCGATGCGCAGCGCCCGGCCCAGCGCCGGTCCCCCGACGCGGCGGGCCAGCGTGACGTGGGGCGTCCATTGACCGGGCAGGCTGGTGGGTGCCGGCGCGGGGGCCAGGTGCTCGCCGCACAGCCGGTGCACGTCCGCGTGGAACGCCAGCAACTCGACCGTGGGCACGATGAGCCGGGCCAGGATCGCGTTGGTCCGCCCGAGCAGCAGTGACGCGCCGACCGCGCAGCCCAGCGGCAGCCGCTGGGCCAGCGGCCGCAGGGCGGCGTCGGCCTCCCCGGCGATGCGGTCGGCCACCGCGAGCGTGACGTGCGGCCGCCCGGCGGGCGCCTGGCTCGGAATCCCGGCGCCGGCCAGCGCCTCCCAGAGCCCCCGGATCGTCGCCTCGGTCTCGCCGTCGAAGAGCAGCTCGATGGAATGGACCATCAGCGGGCCAGCGCGGTGACCCAGTCGCGGTCGAACGCCGCCGCGCTCATGTCCGCGAACGCCGCGGCGTCCATCGATCCGGCCCCGGCGGGCAGCGCCGCCCGCACCGGCGCTAGCCGGTCCAGGGCCGAGCGATTCGAGGTCTCCGCCGGTCCGGGCCTTGTCGGCCAGCTGCCGATCACCAGGCCGGCGCACGAAACATGATGTGCGGCAAGCGCTTCCAAAGTCAACGTGGTGTGGTTGAGGGTGCCCAGTTCCGCGGTGACCGCGACCAGCGCCGCGGCCCCCAGCTCGACCGCCAGGTCGCGCAGGGTGACGCCCGCGTCGGCGAGCTCGACCAGCAACCCGCCCGCTCCCTCGACCAGCGTCAGCCGGCCAGGGCGGTCCAGGCCGGCGATCAGCCGCAGCAGCTGACCACCGGTGGGCAACGCCGCGCCGGCCTGCTCGGCCGCGGCGGCCGGCGCCAGGGGTTGCGGGTAGCGGGCCAGGCCGGCGACCTCTGTCACGCCGGACAGCCGGGTCACTTCGGCGAGGTCGTCGTCCCCGGCGTCGGTGCCGGTCTGGACCGGCTTGCACACCGCCACGTCCATGCCGGCCTGACGCGCGTGGCAGGCCAGCGCCGCGGTGACGACGGTCTTGCCGACGCCGGTGCCCGTCCCGGTGACGACCAGGACGGTCAAGGGCGCGTCACGGCGAGCACCTCGGTGAGCACTCGTCGGGCGAGGTCGAGTTCGGCCGCGTCCAGCGACGCGCGCGCGGTCAGCCGCAGCCGGGAGGTCCCGGCGGGCACGGTCGGGGGCCGGAAGCAGCCCACCTTCACGCCGGCGTCCAGGCAGGCGGTCGCGGCGGCCAGGGCCACCTCCGGGTCGCCGAGGATCACCGACACCACCGCCGACTGCGGGACCCCGGGGACGTCGCACGCCTCGGCCAGGGCGCGGGCGTGCCGCAACACCGCCCCGGGCCGCCAGGGTTCGGCCCGCAGCACGCTCAGCGCGGCCCGGGCGGCGCCCACCGCCGCCGGCGCCAGGCCGGTGTCGAAGATGAACGTCCGCGCCGCGTCGATCAGGTGCGCGCGCACCGCCGCGGGGCCGAGCACCACCCCGCCCTGGCTGCCCAGCGCCTTGGACAGGGTCGTGGTCATCACCACGTCGGGGGCGCCCGCGAGCCCGAGCTCGTGCAGCAGCCCGCGCCCGTCACCGCGTACGCCCAGGCCGTGCGCCTCGTCGACGATCAGCAGCGCGCGGTGGCGACGGCAGACCTCGTGCAGCTCCCGCAGCGGCGCCAGCGCGCCGTCGGCGCTGAACACCGACTCGGTGATGACGACGGCGCGTTCCTCCGCGCGCGAGGCGAGGGCTTCCTCCACGGCGGCGACGTCGCGGTGCGGGGTCACGGTCACGCGGGCCCGCGACAGCCGGCAGGCGTCGACCAGGGAGGCGTGCGACAGGGCGTCGGACACCAACAGGGCGCCGCGGCCGGACAGGCCGACGACGGCGCCCAGGTTGGCGGCGTATCCCGACGAGAACAGCAGGCCCGCCGATGCGCCGACGTATTCGGCCAGTTCGGACTCGAATTGCTGGTGCAGTTCGGTGTCGCCGGTGACCAGCCGCGAACCGGTCGCCCCGGCGCCCCACATGCGCAGCGCCGCGACGCCGCCCTCGATCACGTCGGGGTGCTGTGAGAGTCCGAGGTAGTCGTTGGAGGCCAGATCGAGCTCGGTGGCGACCGCCGGGCGGGGCCGCAACGTGCGACGCAGACCGGCCTCGCGGCGTTGCCGTTCCACGCCCTCCAGCCAGGCCAGCGGTGACGTCTCGATCGGTGTTTTCATCGCCCTAAAGACTACGAGAGCCTACGAGCCGGGCGACCTCGACCATCGCCGAGGTGATCTGGGCGATCTCGTCGGGCGTGCAGACGTAGGGCGGCATCGCGTAGATCAGGTTGCGGAAGGGGCGCAGCCAGACACCGTTGTCCAGGGCCGCAGGGGTGGCGACGGCCAGATCGACCGGGCCTGCGCACTCGATGACGCCGATCGCGCCGCACACCCGCACGTCGGTCACGCCGGGCAGCGCGCGGGCGGGCTCGAGCCCCGCCGCCAGCCCGGCGGACAGACCGGCGACCCGCCCGCGCCAGTCCTGGCCGAGCAGCAGCTCGACGCTGGCCACCGAGACCGCGCAGGCCAGCGGGTTGGCCATGAAGGTCGGGCCGTGCATCAGCGCGCCGGCCTCGCCGGCGCTGATGGTGTGTGCGATCTCCGTGCCGCACAGCGTGGCCGCCAGCGTGACATATCCACCGGTCAACGCCTTGCCGACGCACATGATGTCCGGGCTCACCCCGGCGTGGTCGGCCGCGAAGAGCTCTCCGGTGCGGCCGAAACCGGTCGCGATCTCGTCGAAGATCAGCAGCACGTCGTGCCGTCGGCACAGCTCACGCAGGTCGCACAGATAGCGGGGGTCGTGGAAACGCATCCCGCCCGCGCCCTGCACCACGGGCTCGACGATCACCGCCGCCAGTTCGCCGGCATGCCGCGCGAGTTGCTGCTCGAACGCCGCGCTGTAGGCGGGGTCGTACTCGCGCGGCACCTGCGGGGCGAACACCTGGCGGGCCAGGATGTCGGTCCACAGCGAGTGCATGCCGCCGTCGGGGTCACAGACGCTCATGGGCGTGAAGGTGTCCCCGTGGTAGCCGCCCCGCCACGTCATCAGCCGGTGCTTGCCGGGCCGGCCGCGGGCGCGCCAATACTGCAGCGCCATCTTGACCGCGACCTCGACCGACACCGATCCGGAGTCGCTGAAGAAGACCGTGTCCAGCCCCGGCGGGGTGATCTCCACCAGCAGTTGCGCCAGCCGCGCGGCCGGTTCGTGGGTGAGGCCGCCGAACATGACGTGGTTCATCACGCCCAGCTGCGCGGTCAGCGCGGCGTCCAGCACCGGGTGACCGTGCCCGTGGATGGCGGTCCACCAGGAGCTCATCGCATCCAGCGCCTCGATCGGCTTGCCGTCACGGATCAGGGTCAGCCGGGCGCCGCGGGCGGCGACCGCCACCACCGGTGCGACGACTTCGCTGCCGATGGTGCTGTACGGGTGCCAGACATGCGCAGCGTCGATCGCGCTGATCTGCTCGGGCGTCAACCCGGCCCTCGCCGCAGGCATAGTGATCGAGGGTAAAGCAGCCGAGTCGCACAAACTCCGCCCATCGTGGAGCATGGGATCCGATGGCTACGCCGCACCCGCCCGGTAACCCCGCCACCGGCCCCTATCCGACCAAGGACCCCAATTCACCCCTGGTCGACTACGACGACGAGGCGCCACGGGTCATCCGGCTCCGCCTGGCCGCATGGGACGTGACCTGCACCGTCGCGTTGCTGGCCGTGCTCGTCGTGCTGGCCACCGCGACGACGTGGCCGACCCGCCTGTTCGGCTTCCTCGAGCACGTGTGCGCCGACGAGACGTGCGGCCCGGTGCCCTTCGGGATCGACTACTACATCCGCCCGGTGGTGTGGGGCGGAATCGGTGCGGCGATCGCCGCGGCCGTGGTCGGCCCCATCGTCTCCATGCTGAAGGGCTGGTACATGTCCTTCTGGCCCGTCCTGGCCCTGACCCTGATCATGGTCAGCTCCGTCGCCGGCTCGCTGCTGACCATGTTCAGCGAACGCTACTGGGTGTAGGCGCACCGCCGCCGCGGTTCGGCCACCGGGCGCTACGGCCGCCAGGCTGAGACCCAAATCACAACTGCGCATACGGGATTCGGCCGCCCAGTCACCTTCCGGTCACGGTACGACAAAAAATCCCGCCGGAGGCTGGCGGCTAACAAGCGTTGTTGTCAGAGTGGTTGCAGTGACTGATGTGAAAACAGGGGCATCGCCCGCTGTTCACATCCGCAGAGGTCATGCAGCGGCGTCGGCCCCAACGTGGAGGCTCTCGCCCAGGTCATGCAACGGCGGCGGACGCGTGAAGTCACCGCGCTGAAGCCAGTGAGCCCTGAGAGGCCAAGGACATGAAACGCATCTACGCCTTCGCGATCGGTCTGGCGATCCTCGCGGCCCCGGTGGCCACCGCGCCCGTCGTCGCGTCCGCCGACCCGGGCGCCCGGTCGATGGACTACCAGCAGGCCACCGACGTGGTGATCGCGCGCGGGCTGTCGCAGCGCGGGGTGCCGTTTTCGTGGGCCGGTGGTGGCATCAACGGCCCCACCCGTGGCACCGGGACGGGCCTCAACACCGTCGGGTTCGACGCCTCGGGCCTGATGCAGTACGCCTACGCCGGTGCCGGCATCAAGCTGCCGCGCTCGTCCGGGGCGATGTACAAGGTCGGCCAGAAGGTGCTGCCGCAGCAGGCGCACAAGGGCGACCTGATCTTCTACGGTCCCGAGGGCACCCAGAGCGTGGCGATGTACCTGGGCAACAACCAGATGCTCGAGGTGGGCGACGTCGTGCAGGTTTCGCCGGTGCGCGCCAACGGGATGGCCCCCTACCTGGTCCGGGTCCTGGGTGTCCCGTCGACGCCGGCCCAGCAACTGCCGCAGCAGCTGCCCGCGCAGCAAGCGCCGACGCAGCAAGCCCCGCTGCAGCAGCCGCCCGTGCAGCAACTGCCGACCCAGCAAGCGCCCGCGCAGCAAGCCCCGCTGCAGCAGCCGCCGGTGCAGCAACTGCCGACCCAGCAGGCCCCGGTCCAGCAGGCGCCTACCCAGCAACTGCCGACCCAGCAGGCCCCGGTGCAGCAGGCGCCGTTGCAGCAGCAGTCCGCGCAGGCCCCCCTGCAACAGGCCCCGCTGCAGCAACGCCCGGTGCCACAGGCACCGTCGCGGCAGGCACCGCTGCAACAGGCCCCGATGCAACAGGCCCCGATGCAGCAACTGCCGACACAGCAAGCGTCGCCGCAACAGGCTCCGGTGCAGCTGCTGCCGCCCCAGCAATCTCCGTTCCTGCCCCCGGCAGCCGGCACCGCCCGGTAATTCCCGGCGCTTTCTGGGACCTGTTCCACACCGCCACCTGCTCCTGACCGGGAGCGGGTGGCGGTTTTCGGTAAATTAGCGGTCGATCATGCCGACCCTGTCCCTGCCTCCCCGGCCGGTCGCGACCGCGAAACCGGTCACTTCGGGAGCGCGTAAGGCGGAGTTCTATCGCTACGACCTCGACGGCCTGCGCGGCATCGCGATCGCGCTCGTCGCCGTGTTCCACGTCTGGTTCGGCCGGGTCTCCGGCGGCGTCGACGTGTTCCTGGCGCTCTCGGGATTCTTCTTCGGCGGCAAGATCATTCGCGCGGCGCTGAACCCGGCCGTCACCCTGTCGCCGGTGGCGGAGGTGATCCGCCTCGTGCGCCGCCTGGTCCCCGCCCTCGTCGTGGTGCTGGCCGGGTGCGCGGTGCTGACCATCCTGGTGCAGCCGGAAACCCGCTGGGAGACCTTCGCCGACCAGAGCCTCGCCAGCCTCGGCTACTACCAGAACTGGGAGCTGGCCAACACCGCGTCGGACTACCTGCGCGCGGGCGAGGCCGTCAGCCCCCTGCAACACATCTGGTCCATGTCGGTGCAGGGTCAGTTCTACGTCGGCTTCCTGCTGTTGATCGCCGGGTGCGCGTATCTCTTCCGCCGTCGGCTGGGCGCCCGCCTGCGCACCCTGTTCCTGGTGCTGCTGACGGCGCTGACGGTCGCGTCGTTCGTCTACGCGATCGTCGCGCACCAGGGCGACCAGGCAGCCGCCTACTACAACAGCTTCGCGCGCGGCTGGGAGCTGTTGCTGGGCGCGCTGGTCGGCGCGCTGGTGCCGTCCATCCGCTGGCCGATGTGGTTGCGCACGCTGTTGGCCACGGCCGCGCTGGCCGCGATCGCGTCCTGCGGGGCGCTGATCGACGGCGTGCAGGAATTTCCCGGCCCGTGGGCGCTGGTGCCCGTCGGGGCCACCATGCTGATGATCCTCGCGGGGGCCGGCCTGCACGGCGATCCGGCAGCCAAGGACCGCCTCCCGCTGCCGAACCGACTGCTGGCTGCCGGGCCGCTGGTCGCGCTGGGCGCGATGGCGTACTCGCTCTATCTGTGGCACTGGCCGCTGCTGATCTTCTGGCTGTCGTTCACCGGGCACCGGCACGCCAACTTCGTCGAAGGCATGGCGGTGCTGCTGGTCTCGGGGCTGCTGGCATACCTGACCACCCGGCTCGTCGAGGATCCGCTGCGCTACCGCACCGCCGGGAGGGCACCGGCGCCCGCGCCCGCGTGGCTGGCCCGCCTGCCCAGGCCCACGATGGCGCTGGGAACGGCGATCGTGCTGCTCGGCGTCACGCTGACGGCGACGTCGTTCACGTGGCGCCAGCACGTCACCGTCCTACGGGCCGCGGGCAAGGAGCTCAGCGTGCTCAACCCGCAGGACTATCCGGGGGCCCGCGCGCTGACCGAGCACGTGCGTGTGCCCGCGTTGCCGATGCGGCCCAGCGTGCTGGAGGTCAAGGACGACCTGCCGGCCTCCACCCGCGACGGTTGCATCAGCGACTTCGTCAACCCCGCGGTGGTGGTGTGCACCTACGGCGACCCGACCGCCGACCGCACGATCGCGCTGGCGGGTGGGTCCCACGCCGAGCACTGGCTGCCCGCGCTGAGCCTGCTCGGCCAGATACACCACTTCAAAGTGACGACATATCTCAAGATGGGCTGCCCGCTGTCCACCGAGGAAGTCCCGTTGATCATGGGCAACAACCTCGCCTACCCGCAGTGCCGGGAGTGGGTGGAACAGACGATGGCCAAGGTGATCGCCGATCGCCCCGACTACGTGTTCACCACGACCACCCGGCCGTGGAACATCAAGCCCGGTGACGTGATGCCGGCGACTTACATCGGAATCTGGCAGCGGTTCTCCGACAACAACATTCCGATCCTCGGCATGCGTGACACCCCGTGGTTGGTGAAGAACGGCCAGCCGTTCGATCCGGCGGATTGCCTGGCCAAGAAGGGCGGCAACCCCCAGTCGTGCGCGATCAAGCGATCCGACGCGTTGTCCGACCGTAACCAGACCCTCGACTTCGTCACACAATTCCCGCTGCTGAAGGTGCTCGACATGTCCGACGCCATCTGCCGTGCCGACGTGTGCCGCCCGGTCGAGGGCAACGTGCTGATCTACCACGGCGCGCACCACCTCACCCCCACCTACGTCCGGACCATGGCGGGTGAATTGGGCCGCCAGATCGCCGCCAACACCGGTTGGTGGTGAACGCGCCCGGCGCCGCTGACCGCGACTAAGGTCGAGTGGTGCCGACCGACAACCACGCTTCAGCAGCAGGCGTATCTGGTAATCAGCAGCCGAAACTGGCCACCGTGTGGCCGGGGAACCCCTATCCGCTCGGCGCCTCGTATGACGGGGCGGGGACCAACTTCTCGGTGTTCTCCGAGATCGCCGAGAGGGTCGAGTTGTGCCTGATCGACGACGCCGGGGCGGAGTCGCGGATCCCGCTCGACGAGGTCGACGGCTTTGTCTGGCATGCCTATCTGCCGAACATCACCCCGGGCCAGCGCTACGGCTTCCGGGTGTACGGGCCCTTCGATCCGGCCGCCGGGCACCGCTGCGACCCGAGCAAGCTTCTGCTCGACCCGTACGGCAAGGCGTTCCACGGCGAGTTCGCCTTCGGCCAGGCGCTGTTCTCCTACGACATGAAGGCCGTCCACCCCGACGGTGACGACGCCGACCCCGGGACTCCCCCGATGGTCGACTCGCTGGGCCACACCATGACCAGTGTGGTGAGCAATCCCTTCTTCGACTGGGGCTCGGACCGTTCGCCGCTCACCCCCTATCACGAGACGGTGATCTACGAGGCCCACGTGAAGGGCATGACCCAGACCCACCCGGGCATCCCCGCCGAGCTTCGCGGCACCTTTGCCGGCATGGCTCACCCGGTGGTCATCGACTACCTCAAGTCGCTGAACGTCACCGCGCTGGAGCTGATGCCGGTGCATCAGTTCATGCACGACTCGCGGCTGCTGGACCTCGGCTTGCGAAACTACTGGGGTTACAACACTTTCGGCTTCTTCGCGCCGCACAACCAGTACGCGGCCAACCGCAACGCGAGCGTCGCCGAGTTCAAGTCCATGGTGCGCGCGCTGCACGAAGCCGGCATCGAGGTCATCCTCGACGTGGTGTACAACCACACCGCCGAGGGCAATCACCTCGGCCCGACGATCAACTTCCGCGGAATCGACAACGCCGCCTACTACCGACTCGTCGACGAGGATCTACGCCTGTACAAGGACTACACGGGCACGGGCAACAGCCTCAACGCCCGCCACCCGCACGTCCTGCAGCTCATCATGGACTCGCTGCGCTATTGGGTGACCGAGATGCACGTCGACGGGTTCCGCTTCGATCTGGCCGCCACGCTCGCCCGGGAGCTGCACGACGTCGACCGATTGAGCGCGTTCTTCGATCTGGTGCAGCAGGATCCGATCGTCAGCCAGGTCAAGTTGATCGCCGAGCCGTGGGACGTCGGCGAGGGTGGCTACCAGGTCGGAAACTTCCCGGGTTTGTGGACGGAGTGGAACGGGAAGTATCGCGATACTGTGCGTGACTACTGGCGGGGCGAGCCCGCAACCTTGGGCGAGTTCGCGTCCCGGCTGACCGGGTCGTCGGACCTGTATGAGGCGACCGGCCGTCGGCCGAGCGCCAGCATCAACTTCGTCACCGCCCACGACGGGTTCACGCTCAACGACTTGGTCTCCTACAACGAAAAGCACAACCTGGCCAACGGGGAAGACAACCGGGATGGCGAAAGCCACAACCGCTCGTGGAACTGCGGCGTCGAGGGACCGACCGATGACCCGGAGGTCCTGGCGCTGCGTGCCCGTCAGATGCGCAACTTCTGGGCGACCCTGATGCTCAGCCAGGGCACGCCGATGATCGCGCACGGCGACGAGCTGGGCCGCACCCAGAACGGCAACAACAACGTGTACTGCCAGGACTCCGAATTGTCTTGGATGGATTGGTCGTTGGTGGACAAGAATTCGGACCTGCTGGCGTTCGCGCGCAAGGTGAGCACGTTGCGCAAGAACCACCCGGTGTTCCGTCGCCGCCGGTTCTTCGAGGGTGAGCCGATCCGAAGCGGCGACGACGTGCGCGACATTGCCTGGCTGAATCCGAGCAGCCGCGAGATGACGCACGAGGACTGGGGCGCAAGCATCCACAAGTGTGTGGCGGTGTTCCTCAACGGCGAGGCCATCACCGCACCCAATGCACGCGGCGAACGGGTAGTCGACGACTCATTCCTGTTGTGCTTCAACGCCGGTGACGAGCCGGTGCAGTTCGTGCTGCCGAACAACGAATATGCGCAGGAGTGGACCGTGGAACTGGACACCAACGATCCGGTGGGCGTCAAGGACGATGCCGACCAGGTGATGAATGCCGAGGAGCAGATCATAGTGGGTTCACGTTCGCTTCTGGTATTACGTAAGACCATGTGACGCATGGTTTTTCCCATACTGTCGACCTACCGGCTGCAGCTGAGGGGTGAGGCCAGCGGCTTCGCGTTCACCTTCGCCGACGCGGAAAACCTGCTGGATTACCTGGACGAGCTGGGGGTGTCGCACCTCTACCTGTCCCCGATCATGACCGCGGCCACCGGATCCAACCACGGCTACGACGTCACCGACCCGACGACGGTCTCCCCCGAGCTCGGCGGCCGCGACGGGCTGGAACGGCTGTCGGCGGCGGCACGCGAGCGCGGCATCGGCCTCATCGTCGACATCGTGCCCAACCACGTGGGGATCGACCAGCCCCAGCAGAACGCGTGGTGGTGGGACGTGCTGACCCACGGCCGGTCCTCGGACTATGCAACGTATTTCGACATCGACTGGGACCTCGACGAGGACGGCCGCATCGTGCTGCCCATTCTGGGGTCCGACGACGACGCCGCCGACCTGAGGGTCGACGGTGAGCTGCTGCGGCTGGGCGATCTGGCGCTGCCCATCGCGCCCGGCACCGCCGGGGGCGCCGGACCCGAGGTTCACGACCGCCAGCACTACCGGCTGGTGGGCTGGCGCAACGGCGTGTGCGGCTACCGGCGTTTCTTCTCGATCACCTCCCTGGCCGGGCTGCGCCAGGAGGACCGCGCCGTGTTCGACGCGACCCACGCCGAGGTCACCCGCTGGGCGGCCGAGGGACTCGTCGACGGCGTGCGCATCGACCACCCCGACGGGCTGTCCGACCCCAGCGGCTACTTGGCGTGGCTGCGCGAATCGGTTGGCGCGCAAACGTGGATCGTGATCGAAAAGATCCTCGCGGTCGACGAGGCGCTCGAGCCCACCCTGCCCGTCGGCGGCACCACCGGCTACGACGTGCTGCGCGAGGTCGGCGGCGTGTTCGTCGACCCGAGCGGCGCGCCCGCGCTGACCGAGCTCGTCGAGTCGGCGGGCCTGGACTACGGCGCGGCACCGCAGATGTTGGCCGAACTCAAGATCCACGCGGCCACCGACACGCTGGCCAGCGAACTGCGCCGGCTCTGCCGCGCCGTCGTGGCGGCCGCCGGCGCCGATGACCCACGGTTGCCCGACGCGGTGGCCGCGCTGCTCACGCATATCGGCGTCTACCGCTGCGACTATCCGGGGCTGTCGGCGGTCATGCCGACCGCGCTCGCCGAAACCCAGGCGCGTTCACCGGAATTGGGGCCAGCCCTGCAGGTGCTCGCCGCGGCGCTGGCCCGGGGCGCTGAGCCGGCCATCCGGCTTCAGCAGCTGTGCGGCGCGGTCACCGCCAAGGCAAGCGAGGACTGCTACTTCTACCGCGACGCCCGGCTGGTGTCGCTCAACGAGGTGGGTGGCGAACCGCACCGGTTCGGTGTCGGCGCGGCGGAGTTCCATTACAGCGCCGCCACCCGCGCCCGGTTGTGGCCGCAGACGATGACGACGCTGACCACGCACGACACCAAGCGCGGTGAGGACGTGCGGGCCCGCATCGGGGTGCTGTCGCAGGTTCCCTCGCTGTGGACCGAGTTCGTCGCCCGCTGGGAGGTCGACGCACCCTCACCCGACCCGGCCACCGGACAGTTCCTGTGGCAGAACATCTTCGGCGTGTGGCCGGTCACCGGCGAGGTCAGCGCCGAGCTGCGCCAGCGGCTGCACGCCTACGCCGAGAAGGCCATCCGCGAAGCCGCCTGGCGCACCTCGTGGAACGATCCGGACGCCGAGTTCGAGGACGCCGTCCACCGGTGGCTGGATCAGGTGCTCGACGGCCCGGTGGCGGGCCAGCTGACCGAACTGGTCGTCCAGCTCAACCCGCACGCCGCCAGCGACGCACTGGGCCAGAAGCTGCTGGCCCTGACGGTGCCCGGGATACCGGACGTCTACCAGGGCACCGAACTGTGGGACGACAGCCTCGTCGACCCGGACAACCGCAGGCCCGTCGACTACGCGGCCCGGCGCGCCGCGTTGAAGGCGTTGGAGCACCCCAAGATTCGGGTGGTCACGACGGCGCTTCGGGTGCGTCGCGCCCACCCGGAGACCTTCCTGCACGGCCGCTACGTGCCCGTCCTGGCCGCCGGCGATGCCGGCGACCACGTGCTCGCCTTCCGCCGGGGCGACGACGTGGTGGTCGCGGTCACCCGCTGGACCGTGCGGCTGGCCGAAACCGGCTGGGGCAACACGGTGCTGCCGCTGCCCGAGGGGACCTGGAAGGACGCGCTGACCGGTGCCGTCGCGGACGGCCCGACCTCGGCGGCGCAGCTGTTCGCCGACCTGCCCGTCGTGCTGCTGGAGCGTCACCATGACTGAATTCAGCGTCTGGGCGCCCAAACCGGAGTCGGTCCGGCTCGACGTCGAGGGCCGGGTGCACCCGATGACGCGCGCCGATGACGGCTGGTGGCACACGACCGTGGACGCGGCGCCGGACGCCCGCTACGGTTTCGTGCTCGACGACGATCCCACCGTGCTGCCCGACCCGCGCTCACCCCGCCAGCCCGACGGCGTGCACGCGCGTTCTCAGCTGTGGGACCCGGCCCGCGCGGCGTGGACCGACGGCGACTGGCAGGGCCGGCAGGTCGAGGGCGCGGTGATCTACGAACTGCACCTCGGCACCTTCACCGAGGCCGGCACCTTCGACTCCGCGATCGAGAAGCTCGACTACCTGGTGGACCTCGGTGTCGACTTCGTCGAGCTGATGCCGGTGAATTCGTTTGCGGGAACGCATGGCTGGGGATACGACGGGGTGCTGTGGTACAGCGTGCACGAACCCTACGGCGGCCCCGACGGCCTGGTCCGGTTCGTCGACGCCTGCCACGGGCGGGGGCTGGGCGTGCTGATCGACGCGGTGTTCAACCACCTCGGCCCGTCGGGGAACTACCTGCCGAAGTTCGGGCCCTACCTGTCGTCGGCGAGCAACCCGTGGGGCGAAGGCATCAACATCGCCGACGCCGACTCCGACGAGGTGCGCCGCTACATCATCGGGTGCGCGTTGCGCTGGATGCGCGACTTCCACGCCGACGGGCTGCGCCTGGACGCGGTGCATGCGCTGGTGGACACCACCGCCATCCACATCCTCGAGGAGCTCGCGACCGAAACCGTTTGGCTGGCACAGCAGTTGGGTCGCCCGCTGTCGCTGATCGCCGAGAGCGACCTCAACGACCCGCGGCTGATCTCCCCGCGCGACCGCGGGGGCTACGGCCTGACCGCGCAATGGTCCGACGACATCCACCACGCCATCCACACCGCGGTGTCCGGTGAGCGCCAGGGTTACTACGCGGATTTCGGGTCGCTGGCCACGCTCGCGCAAACGCTGCGTCACGGATACTTCCACGCGGCCACGTATTCGTCGTTCCGGCGCCGCCGCCATGGCCGGCCGCTGGACACCGCGGAGAAGTCGGGGATCCCCGGCACCCGGCTGGTCGCGTACACCTGCACCCATGACCAGGTCGGCAACCGGGCGCTCGGGGACCGGCCGTCACAGAACCTGACCGGCGGCCAGCTGGCGATCAAGGCCGCCCTTGCGCTCGGGACGCCCTTCACCGCAATGCTTTTCATGGGTGAGGAATACGCGGCGTCGACGCCCTTCCAGTTCTTCAGCTCGCACCCCGAGCCCGAGCTGGCCAAGGCCACCGCCGAAGGGCGCAAGGCCGAGTTCGCCGAACACGGCTGGGATGCCGACGAGATCCCCGACCCGCAGGACCCGCAGACGTTCCAGCGCTCGAAACTCAACTGGGGCGAGGTCGACTCGGGCGAACACGGCCGCGTGCACCGGCTCTACCGCGAGCTGATCGCCTTGCGGCACAGCGACCCCGATCTGGCCGACCCGTGGCTGGAGCACCTCACGGTCGACTACGACGAGGACCAGCGCTGGATCAGCGTGTCGCGCGGGCGGTTGCGCATCGTGTGCAACCTCGGGCCCGAGGCGGTCAAGGTGCCCGTCGCCGGTGACGTGGTCCTGGCCTGGGGCGATCCGGAGGCCGAGGGCGAGCACACCGTGCTGGAAGGTCACTCGTTCGCCATCCTGGCGGTGGGCGCGCAGACGTAATATCGCGCCGCCCGCCCTGTGGATAACGGTGAGCGGCGGCGCGGGCAGCCGCCGATGATTTGCCCATGAATCGATCCGCATTCGGCCGGTGTATCGGCTTGCTGCGAAAGAAGAAGCCGGTGCCCCCGCCGGCGGTCGCGCTCGACGAGACACCGCCGGAGCGCAGCGTGGAGCTGTTGTGGACGGGCCCGGGCCTGGGATCCGTGTGCGGCGAAGGACACTGACGCTCGCCTAGACGCTGGGGCGGCCCGCGCCGTGCACCGCCGCGGCGATCGCATCCGCCAGCGGGTCGATCTCGTCGACCGTCAGGTCCGCGACGGTGACGCGGATGCCCGCCGGCGTGCCGATCCGAAACCGCGTGCCGGGGGCCGCCGCCCAGCCCGCGCCGAGCAGCCGGGTGATCGCAACGGTCTCGTCGGGCACGGGGACCCACACGTTGAGTCCGGAACGCGCGTGCGCCACAACGCCGCGCTCGGCCAGGGCTGCGGACAGTCGCCGGCGGGTTTCGCCGTACTGCCGCTCGGCCGCCGCGACCAGCCGCGCGGCCGCCTGATCCGACCACAGGCTGACGGCCAGGTCCTGCAGCAGATGACTCACCCAGCCCGGCCCCAGCCGCAGGCGGCCGTGCACGCGCTCGACGGTGCGGCGGTCGCCCGCGAGCACGGCCACGCGCAGGTCGGGTCCGTAGGCCTTGGACGAGGACCGCACGAACGCCCAGTTCCCGGTCGCGCCGGCCAGCGTGCGTAGCGGGGCGCCGGAAATACCCGCGCAGTGATCGTCCTCGACGAGCAGCAGGTCGTCGGCCCGGGGCGCCAGCAGTCGCCGCAGCGCGTCGGCGCGGTCGGCGGATAGCGCCGCCCCCGTGGGGTTTTGGGCGCGATTGGTGATGACGACCGCGCGCACACCGCGGGCCAGCGCACGCGCCAGGTCGGAAGGCAATGGCCCGTCGTCGTCAACCCGGACCGGCTCGGCCGAAAGCCCCAGGGCGGCAAGCAGATCGAGGAGGTTGGCCCAGCCCGGGTCCTCGACGGCGACCCGGTCGCCGGGACGCAGATGCGCGGTCAGGACGCGCTCGATGCCGTCGAGCGCGCCGCTCGTCACCGCGAGGTGCTCGGCCGGCACACCATCGGCGGAGAGCGCCGCTTTGGCGAACTCCACCAACGCCGCCGACATCGCCGGCTCCCCGTACAGCACCGGGCGGCCGGCAACGGGGCCGGGCAGCGTGGCCCCCGCGAGGGGCAGCAGGGCGGGGTCCGGATTCCCGGTCGACAGGTCGCGCACGCCGGCGGGGACGTCGAGTGCCAGGAGTGACCGCGGTGTGGTCGCCGGGCGGTGCCGCACCCGGGTACCGCGCCGGCCCGCGGTCTCGACGGCCCCGCGATGACGCAGCAGGCGGTAGGCCGCGGCGGCGGTGTTGGCGTTCACGCCGAGTCGAGCGGCCAGCTCACGGACGGGCGGCAGCGCATCCCCGGGCGCCAGGGAACCCGCCGAGATCGCCTCTTCGATGCTGGCGGCTATGGACTCCGCGCCCGTCCCGGTTATGCTGCTTTGTACTGACACGTTATCCATTATGTACTAATACGAAAGCCAGGGCCATGCAGACCGGATACCAGCCGACGCCGCGCACCACGCCCACGCGCTACCGCGAGCGCACGCACTACGACCGCGACACGGTCCATCAGATCTTGGATGCGTCGCTGATCTGCCACCTGGGCTATCTCAGCGCCGGCCGGCCGGTGGTGCTGCCGACGACGCACGCCCGCCTCGGCGAGACGCTCTATCTGCACGGCTCCACCGGCGGCGGCCCCCTGCTCGCGGCCCGCGCCGCGCCGGCTGGCCTGCCGGTGTGCGTCACCGTCACCCTGGTCGACGGGCTGGTGCTGGCGCGCTCCGCCATGCACCATTCGGTCAACTTCCGCTCGGTGGTCGTGCTGGGTGACGCCCGCGTGGTCGACGACGAGGCGGAGAAGCGGCGGGCGCTCGCCGGCCTGCTCGATCACCTCGCGCCCGGGCGCGCCGCCGACTGCCGGGGCCCGAACCCGCGCGAACTGGCCGCCACCGGCGTTCTCGCGCTCGACCTCGTGGAGGTGTCGGCCAAGGTGCGCACCGGAGGGCCGGCGGACGACCCGGAGGATTGCGCGCTGCCGCACTGGGCGGGGGTGGTGCCGCTGAGCGTGACGGCCGGGCCGCCGGTGCCGGCCGGGGACCTGGATCCCGCCACGCCGGTGCCGGGATACCTGGGCTAGAACAGCAGGTAGCGGTAGGCCGGCGAGCCGGGCTCGAGGCGTTCGACGTGCAGCTCGGTGGCCCGCATCCGCGCCAGTAGGCCGTCCAGATCGGCCGACGACGCCAGCTGAATGCCCACCAGCGCCTCACCGGTCTCGCGGTTGTTGCGCTTGATGTACTCGAACAAGGTGATGTCGTCGTCGGGTCCCAGCACCTCGTCGAGGAACCGGCGCAGCGCCCCGGGTTCCTGTGGAAAGTCCACCAGGAAGTAGTGCTTGAGGCCGAGGTGGACCAGCGAGCGCTCCAGCACCTCCCCGTAGCGCGACACGTCGTTGTTGCCGCCCGAGATGAGGCACACCACCGTTGAGCCGGGCTCGATGTCGGCGTCCAGCAGTCCCGCGACCGACAGCGCGCCGGCGGGCTCGGCGATGATGCCCTCGTTCTGGTAGAGGTCCAGCATCGCGGTGCACACCGCTCCCTCGTCGATCGTGGTGATCGACACCATGTCACCGGCGGCCGCCAGCGCGGCGTAGGTCAGCGTCCCCGCGCGCCGCACCGCGGCACCGTCGACGAACTGATCGACGTGGTCCAGCGTCACCGGCTTGCCGGCGGCCAGCGCGGCCATCATGGCCGCGGCCCCGGCCGGTTCGATGCCCAGCACCGGGGTGTTCGTCGTCCGCTCAGCCAGGTAGGTGGTGATGCCGGCGATGCAGCCACCGCCACCCACGGGGACAACCACCAGGTCGGGCTCGTTTTCCAGCTGCTCCAGCACCTCGACGGCGATGGTGCCCTGGCCGGCCATGGTGCGCAGATCGTCATACGGCGGCACCAGTGTGGCGCCGGTGCGCTCGACGTCGGCCAGCGCGGCCTCGGCGGCCAGGTCATAGGTCGTTCCGCCCACGATCAGTTCGATGAAGTCTCCGCCGTGGTAGCGGATGCGGTCCCGCTTTTGCTGCGGGGTCTTGGCGGGCACATAGACCCGGCCGTGCACGCCGAGCGTCCGGCACGCGTAGGCGAAGCCCTGCGCGTGGTTGCCCGCCGACGAGCACACCACGCCCGCGGCCAGCTCCTCATCGGACAACTGCACCAGCAGGTTGTATGCCCCGCGCAGCTTGTAGGAGCGCACCACCTGCAGGTCTTCCCGCTTGAGGTAGACGTTCGCACCGGTGATCGCCGACAACCGGTCGCTGTACTGCAACGGGGTCGGCGTGACCACCGCGGCGATCCGCTTGGCCGCGCCGTCGATGTCAGCCGCAGAAAGCGGCGCGACGCTCGGGTGGTGGCTCAGGTCGGCGGACACTGATCAATGGTGCCATGCCAGCCGATCAACTCCGGAATTCAGCCGACCGGGGTCAGCACGAACACCGGGATCTGCCGGTCGGTCTTCGTCTGGTATTCGGCGTAGTCCGGCCAGGCTTCGACGGCACGCTCCCACCAGACCGCCTTCTCGTCGCCGAACACCTCACGGGCGTCGTACTCGCGGGTGACGGCGCCGTCCTGCAGCTCGACCCGGGGGTTCTTGACGACGTTGTGGTACCAGACGGGGTGCTTCGGGGCCCCGCCGAGCGAGGCGACGATCGCGTACTCGCCGTCGTGCTCGACCCGCATCAGGGGCGTCTTGCGCAGCTTGCCCGTCTTGGCGCCGACCGTCGTCAGCACGATGATGGGTTTCCCCTTCATGTCGGTGGCTTAGGTCCCGCCCGACTGCTCGTACTTCTCGGCCTGCTCGCGGGCCCAGTTCCAAGGCGACGGCTCGTAATCTCCGGTAAGCGGCATGCCGCCAACTCTATGCCGCGGATTCGGGGGCCGCCGGGCCCGTCAGGTAGCGCGGGCTGATCGCCTACTGCCCCGATCCGGCGAACGGGCGAAGGTGGATGCGCGTCTGGTGATCGGGTGCGCCGGCCTCGCCGTCGGCATGCCGGCCGCGCGTGTAGTCGCCCTGCCACGGCACCCGCTCGCCCAGCTCAGGGTTCGCCCGGGCCTGGGCGCGGCCCAGCTCGTCACGCGATCGAAGGAAGTACTCGTGTTTGCGGCGCACTTCCTCGTCGGAGGCGATCGGCCGGATTTGCGGGGCGAATTCTTCGAGCTCGCCCCGCCGTTGCGGGACGATCATGCAGATCGGCTCGTCGATCTCGAACCGCACCGGCATCATCTTCCGCGTGATCTGCCAGCTCATGCTGAAGCTGGATGTGGCCCAGTCGGTTTCCACGATGCCCTCCAACGGGGAGACGGCGTCCTTCGGGTGGTTCGCGGGACCGCGGACCAACAGGTTGTAACCGGGCGGGGTGCGAAACAGCATCGGCAGATGCCAGGTCACGATGCCGTGACCGAAGTGGCTGAAGGGCAGGAATTGACCGGCGTCGCGCCGGTCGGGAGCGATGATCACCCCCATGCTCTCGTCGCCGCCCATCCAGGTGGCGGTGAATGCGCACGGGTTGCGCACCTCCCAGCCACTTTGGTTGGCGATGAGCATCGGCAAGCACCGGTTCGGCCAACCGTTGCGCATCTGCGACATCCAGGGCCGGCTGATGGGGGCCGGAATTATCGGCGGCGCGCCGTCTCCGGTGGTGAATGCGATCAGCGGACGGGTCTCTCCCCCGCACGTGTCACTCATCGCGGGCTTGCGGCACGGGATCGGGACGGGTCGACGCCGGTTGCCACGGCAGCGCCTATGGCCTGCCCTAACAGCGACACAGCAACAGTCATACCTTCGGGTCCCCGGCCCGGTGCCCTTCCTCATGAACCGACGGCGAACTCAGCGCGTCCGACGTTACGCCAGTATTGCGACCGAACCTTGACGGTGCCTGTGAGCGGCGCGGCCGTGTGACGGGGCCTTCGCGGGGCCGCGAGCGCCGTCGGCGGCTGTGGCTCTACGCGATGCGACCCGCCAGCACACCCTGCACTGCGCGAGCCGGTAGCTCCGACCATGGCCGCGGGTCGTGCGGCCGCGCGGACCGGTCGGCCAATGGGCGGTGCCACCAACCGACGTCGCACCACTGCCCGCTCTTGAAACCGACACCACCGAACACGCCGACCCGGGTGAACCCCATCGACTCGTGAAGGCCGACGCTTGCGGGATTGGGCAGCACAATGGCGGCATAGGCATTGCTAAATCCCTGCGCCGCAAGCAGCTTGAACAACGCCGTGTAGATGCGGCGACCATGCCCCTGCCGGTGGAGTGACCTGTCCAGGTAGAGCGACACGTCCACAGACCAGCGGTACGCGGCCCGCTCGCCATGCGGGCCCGCGTAGGCAAACCCCTTCACAACGCCGTCATCGGTGACGACCAGCCAGGGCAGCTGGACCAGGGTGGCGGTTAATCGGGATCGCATCTGGTCGACGGTCGGCGGCACGGTTTCGAAGGAGATCACGGTGTCGCGCACGTACGGCGCATAGATGCCGACGATAGCGGCCGCGTCGTCCGGCGTCGCCATTCGGATCATGAGAAGAACCGTTCTCGGTTGGCGTCTTCGTCGGGCCGGCGGTCACCGCTCATGGTGGCGCGTTGGCGATTGCCGACCATGGTCAACCTCTGCGGTCGGCCCAGCCCGGCGGAAGCTCCCCCGGGGGCACGTCGATCACCGATTCGTCGTCGGTACCGACACGCTCGAACAGCGTGATGTAGGCGAATTCGGGGACGACATAGATCGGGTAGGTCGGCTCCGCGTCGCGGTAGGCGTGCATCTCCTCGAGATGATCGTTCTGGAAACACACCGTGCGCTCGCCGTGCTGCCGAATCCATTGCGGAAAGAAGATCACGCCGTGGATGCGCCGCTTGCCGGGCATCACGTTGACGGCCACCGACGTGCCCGTGGGTTCGGTCCACGAGATTTTGTAGCTGTCGTTGTCGAGTTGCACCAGGTCCACCTCTTGGCCCTTGACCCAGCGGCCACCGACATGACCGGAATGAATCCGGTAGTCGATGGTGCGGTCGTTCTTCACATACATCTCGTAACGCCAGCCGTTGGCGTAGGTATAGATGAACCGATGTCCCACGATCCCCGACAAGTCCTGCTGCGGAATGGGATTGTCGACGGTGGTCATGGTGATATTCCGTTCGGTGGCCGGTTGGTTGGAGGGGTCGGGCACGACGTTACCGGCGTTGGCCCTCCCACACCGTGGTCGCGGCGTGCACCACCCGGCCGTGTCCGGGCAGCAGATGGGCGGCGGGGAGTTTCTCCAGCCGCTCGCGGGTGCGCGCGGCGGCGTTGTCATCAACCGTCTCGGGAGTGTGCCAGGCCCGCCCACGTGCGCTGAGAACGGCGTCGCCCGCTATCAGGCTGCGGCTCAGCGGGTTCCAGAACGCGATGCTGTCGTCCGTGTGGCCCGCGGTGGCCAGGATCAGCCAGTCGGGGGCACCGGGCAATGGCTCCGCGTCGGCGAGCGCACGGGCCGGTGGTGAACCGGACCATCGCATCCCGGCGGCGGTCCCGTACCCGGCGGAGCGGGCGCCCGAAAGCAGTCCCGCCACGCCGACCCGGTCCAGCGGCTGGTCGATCAGTGTGGGCCAGATGCGGGCGACGCGGGCCGCGCTGGGGGTGCGCGGGCGCTCGCCCGCCAGATACTTCATCGTCACCGCGGGCAGATGAATCGGTGCCGCATACTTCGCCGCGAGACGCGCGGCGCCGGCGACGTGATCACTGTGGCCATGGGTGGCGACGATCGCGTGCACATGTCCGCCGAGCCGGTCTAGAACCGGTGCCAGATCGGCTGCCGCAGAGGGCAACCCAGCATCGACGACGATCGCGTTCCCATTGTTGTGGATCACATAGCAGTTGAAGACCCACCGCGAGATCCTGGTGACCCCAAGCTCGGGCATCTCTTCGATTACCAGGCCCACCCATCGACCCTATGTCAGATTTCGTCCGCGGTAATTACCATACGGCGAAGCTACGGGTGCATCGGCGACGAGGGTGCACGCCGCCGACCTCGCGATGTAGGAGGCGAAGCGTGCCGGCGGGAACCAGGTTCGACATGCCGACATACCGGTGCCGGACGCGCGCTGACGGCGGCGCCCGACGGGCCGTCGCAACGAAGGCGGTTTACCGCGCCCCGGCCAGCGCAGCGATGGTGTTGACCCGCCGCACGGCGGTGGCGATCTCGTCGGCGAACTCGCGGCGTCGCCGCGCGATATCGAGGTCCTCGAAGCCATCCACCAGTTCGCGGTGCCGGGCCAGCCGCAACGCGGTCTTGAACAACTCCATCGACCTTGACTCGGCGCTGGCCATCCTGCGCTGCAGCTCCCACTGCTTGCCGACCTCGAGGCATTCGGTGAGAAACGCGTCCTCGTCGAATGATTCGTCGTCGTAGGCGGCCAACCGGTCGGCGACGATGTGGTAGGCGTCCAGGAACGGCCGCAGCACCAGATGCGCCAGCAGCAGGTCGGCCTTCTCCAGCAGTCCGCGCACGTCGGCCGCGCTGGCCGCCTTGCTGGTGTCCTCCACCCGCCCGATCAGCCGCACCTCGTCGGCGAGTTCCTTCTCGAACTGGGCTCGCCCCGAGAACAGGAACTCGAATTTCAGCAACTCGCGCAGGCTCAGCGCCTCGTCGCGCACGGTCGCCGGCAGTACCAAGCCCTCTACGGAGTTTTCGGCGTCTTCGACGGCGGCCAGCAGGGCCGTCTCGGCGATGGCGCGGTCGACCACGATGTGGATGGCGGTGTTGCGGTAGAACGCGGCGACCAGGTGCTGGTCGGCCCCGATCCCCCAGACCGGTTCGGTGCCGGCATCGTAGACGCTGACCACGCCGGAGGCGACGAGCTGGTGCAGCGTCCAGCGGATGGTCGAGCGATTCGTCAGGTCGGCGGCACCGGCCACGCACCAGTTGCGTGCCGCGATGTAGCTGGCCAGCGGCCGCACGGTGGCCAGCACCTCGCTGATGGACAACGATCGGTCGGCACCCAGCAGCGCGAGGCTCACCACCGCGGTAGGGGTGACCGGGGTGGCGCGGTTGATCCGGTGCTCGACGTCCAGCGCGATGCGCTCGATCTCGGTGCCCGTTCCGGTCTCCTCGGCGCGCAGCTCTTCCAGGCGCTTGCGCAGCGGGAGCGGTTCGCCGAAGTCCAGGTAGGCGCGGCCCAGCCGCTCCCCCTGCTGGCGCGCGAGCCGAACCAGGAAACGGAAGTCCTCGGGCCGCTTCGTCGCACCGTAGGCCTCGGTGGTCATCGCCTCGACCTCGTGCAGCTGGTCGTAGACGATCGACGTGGGCACCAAATACACTTCGGGGCCATCGATTTCGTCGACGGCGTCGCTGATGTAGCGCAGTATCCCGTACACCGGCGGACGCAGCTTGCCGGTCCGGGTGCGGCCCCCTTCGATCGACCAGGTCAGGTTGGCGTGGTTTTGCACCAGCTGCGCGGCGTAGGCGCGCAACGCGAAGCGGTAGACGGGGATGTCCTTGGTCTGGCGCCGGATGAAGATTGTGCCGGTGCGCTTGGCCCACGCGCCCATCGGGAAGAAGTTCAGATTGGCTCCGCCGAAAGTGAGCGCGGGCGAGAGCCGGTTGGCCTGAATCACCTCCGGCAACAGTAGGCCGTCCAGATAGGAGCGATGCGAAAAGGCAAAGGCCAGTGTCGCTTTGCGGTCCAGCTTGCGCAGCTGGGCTATCTGATCCTCGTCGACCAGCACGTCGTAGGCCCGCATGAGCCAGCAACTGAAGCTGCGCCAGGCCTTCACGGCCCGCTCGTCCAGCGACGGGGCCATCTCCCTCAAGTAGCACGCGGCCTCGGCGCGCACGCCGGGCAGGTCCCGCCCGAGCTCGTCGGCCAGTCCGCTTAGCCGCTCGTCATACCACGGCGCGGCGAGCAACTGGACGACCTCCGCCGGGTCGGTGGTCAGCGGTGTCGTCGATTCCTCGACAATGCCGGTGCGCTGCAGCAACTTTCGCACTCCCACCCGGCCGAACTCGCGGGCCGTCGCCCCCGGTCCCCGGCTCATGCCGGTTGCACCGTCGCGGCCGCCGACGGCTCGTGCACGTCCGGGTGCAGCTCGGGCGCGTAGAGCTCCTCGATCTCGCTCGCGTATTTCGTCATGATCGGCTTGCGCTTGAGTTTCATGGTCAACGTGATCTCGTCTCCACCCGGCTCCCAGAGCGACGGCAACACCCGGAAGCGCTTGATCTGTTCCACCCGTGACAATTTGGCGTTGCCCTCGGCCACCCCCGCGGCGATCCGGGCGATGACCTCCGGGTGCGCCGACAGGGCGGCCGGCGAGGTGTCGGCCAGCCCCAGCTGGGCCGCGTAGGGACCGACCGATTCGGCGTCGAAGACCATGAGCGCGGAGTTGTACGGCCGCCCGTCACCGATCGTGATCATCACGCCCACCATCGGGCACGCGGCCAGCACGGTGTTTTCGATGTTGGCCGGCGACATGTTCTTTCCGGCGGCGTTGATGATCAACTCCTTCTTGCGGTCGATGATTCTCAAGTACCCCTCGTCGTCGACCTCGATGATGTCTCCGGTGTGCAGCCACCCGTCGGCGTCGATGGCGTCGGCGGTCTTCGCGGGTTCCTTGCGATAGCCCTTCATCACCAACGGCCCACGGACCAGGTATTCGCCGTCCTCGGCAACCTTGCCCTCCATCCCGGGAAGCAGCTTGCCGACGGTGCCCAGGCGCGCGTCCCGCGGATGGCTCACCGAGGCGACGCAGCTCAATTCCGACATCCCCCAGACCTCGGCGATCGGAATGCCGATACCGAGGAAGAACGCCAGCGTCTCCCTGGGGATCGGGGCGGCACCCGACACCGCCCACCGCAGTTCGCCGAAGCCGAGCCGCTCGCGCAACTTCGACAGGACCAGCTCGTCGGCCTGGGCCCATTCGGCGGCCAGCTCGGCGGACACCGGGTCACCGGCCAGGAGCGTGGCGGCGCGCTTG
Source organism: Mycobacterium sp. E342 (assembly GCF_001667665.1). NCBI lineage: Bacteria > Bacillati > Actinomycetota > Actinomycetes > Mycobacteriales > Mycobacteriaceae > Mycobacterium > Mycobacterium sp. E342. The sequence continues at coordinate 5,077 of NZ_LZJM01000138.1, read as the reverse complement.
CCGGCCACCGACATCGCCCACTGCAGGGCCTGGCGCTTGACCTCGTCCGCCTCGTTGCTGACGGCGAATTCGATTCCCGCCTTGAGCTTTTCCCACACGCGCGGGACGCCGCCCCATACCGTGGGCCGGACGTCGGGCAGCGCGGCGGCGATGGCGCGGACATCGGAGACGACCGTGACCTGGGCACCGAACACTTCCAGGCCGTACAGCCCCATCACCCGGTCGGCGATGTGTGCCGTCGGGAGGTAGGACGTGACCCGGTCGCCGTATTGGGAGGGCAGGACGCTGTTCAGGGCATACGCCTCGAACAGCAGATGGTCGTGGGTCATCTCCACGCCCTTGGGATTTCCGGTGGTGCCCGAGGTGTAGATGAGGGTGACGACGTCGTCCGGCCGCACGGCCCGCCAGGTCTCCTCGAAGTCGAAATCCGGCTGCGCGGCGGCACACACGTCGTCGACCGACATGGTGCCGGGCGGCGAACCGTCGATGCAGACGATGTGCTCGATGGGGGCGCCGCTGGCGCGGATGCGGTCGACGTACTGCTCCTCGCAGATCGCGACCTTGGTGCCGGCGTTGTCGAACAGGTAGGTCAACTGCTCGGCGGGCAGCGTGTTGTACACCGAAAACGAAGTGGCGCCGAGGTGTTGGGCGGCGATCTCGAAGGGATAGAACTCGATCCGGTTGGCCATCATCAGCGACACCGTGTCACCCCGGCCCACCCCCAGGCCGGCCAGTCCTGCGGTGACCTTCCGCACCTGCGCCGCAAGCTCACCCCACGTCATGGTCTGCATGTCGCCGGGGGTCCGAAGCGCGACGGCATCCGGCTCGATCGACGCGGTGCGCTGGAACGCCTCGCACAAGGTGACCGGGCGCTCGGGTGTCGTCATGTGTGTGAGCGTACGTGCGTGGGTTGTGGCGCGGAACACATCACGCGGTATCGGGGCGCCAGAGCTGCAGCGTGCTCGAGATGCCGGCGGGCAGTTCCAGCAGTTCGATGGGGGTGCCGTCGGGGTCGTAGATGAAGAACATGCGCACGCCGCCGATATCGACGGGCGGTTCGGCCCGGACGTCGGGGTGCTCGCGCCGGACGGCGTCGAAGGTGGCGTCGAGGTCATCGACCCGGAACGAGACGTTGGTGTAGCCCAGGTGCGGCCCGCTCGGGCACTCGGGCACCTCACCCAAGGACAGCAGTTCGACCATGGCGGCGCCGATCAGCCCGCCCACCATGCGACCCTGCTGCGCCGCGCCGCCGGTCACCGAATCCAGGCCGGCACCGCCGAGCTCGACGTCGAAGACGACATCCATGCCCAGCACCGCGGTGTAGAAGGCCAGGGAGGCCTCGATGTCGGAGACGCCGATGCATACGTGGGAGAAGTTCTGCACGGTGATGGTGGCTGGCCGGCTCATGGAAACTCCTTCGCTCAGGCGGGCACGGCGGTATGAATGCCACACGTGCACGCGTCAATCGACGGACACGTGCAGCGCATACCCCACTCGATGACGGCGCGCGCCCGGGCCAGCGACTCCATCTGCGCGTCGATCTCGGCGAGTTTGGCCTCGGCCAGCGCGCGGCTGGCCGGACGACCCGGCGCGTCGTCGGCGAACAGCAGCTGGATCTCCTCCAGCGCGAAGCCGGCGGACTTGCAGAGCCGGATCACCTCGAGCCGGGCCAGCACCGAGTCGTCGTAGCGGCGCTGGCCGCCCAACCGTCCCGGGGGCGGCACCAGCCCGATCTGTTCGTAGTACCGCAACGTGGTCGCCGCGACCCCGGCCCGGCGCGCCACGTCGCCGATCGTCAGCATCGGGCCTCCTTCGGCGTTTGACTTAGAGCCAACTCTAAGTCGTTGACTGGGGCGATGCACACACATTCACTCGATGGGCTGGGCGCGGCGCGCTACGCGCTGCTGCGATCGTTCCGCCGCGACGGCACCCCCGTCGACACCCCGATCTGGTTCGGGCGCGACGGCGACGCGCTGGTGTTCCGCACCAAGGTGGGGCCGAAGACGAGGCGGCTGACCGCGGACCCCGGCGTCGAGCTCACCGCGTGCGACTACCGCGGCCGGGTTCGGCCGGGCGCTCCGGCGGTGGCGGGCCGCGCCACGCTCCTCTCCGGCGCCGAGGCCGAGCGGGCCAACCGCGTGTTGCGCGCCCGGTATGGCTGGCAGTGGAACATCGTGCCGCTGATCAAGGTCCCGGGAGTCACCAATGTCCACCGAGACCTGTGCGCGCGCGAGAAGCTGGCCCGCGCCCGTGACCGTAGCGTTTGGCCTGACAGCGTCATCGTCCGGGTGGAGGTGGCGTAGTGGCGCCGATGCCAACGGGCATCGGGCTGGTTGCCGACAAGTCACCTCTTTGCGCGCCGTAGGTACGGGGGTGATGGAGACTAGGGTCGCGAGGTTGGCGGGGTCGTCGGCGCGCCGGCCGGCGGCGAACCCGGACTACCAGTACTGGGAGCGCCGGTACCAAACGGCGACGGGCCCCAGCCCGGCTCGGGGCCGGACCCATACGGCCCGTCGTGCCAGCCCGGGCCATCGTATGCGGCATCGGAGCCCCAGCAGTCGGAAGATTGACCGCCTATGAGGTATCCCAGCGCGAAAATGGCGCCGGCAATGACCACACCGCCAACGGCGATTCCGACCCCTGCAGCGATCCGATAGATCCTCTGCGATGGCTCAGCACGACCGACCATGCCGCTCTCAACTCTCGTCGTCGCGGATTGCTCTCGCTGCGTGGCTGTTTCGTTCATAGACCCAATCGTCGTGGCTTGTGCCGAAGATGGCGATCCGCCAGGCGACGATTCTTGTCATCCGAATGGATGCACAAGTAAGCCGAGCGGCCTCGGTTGCACCTACGGCGATCCATTTCCTCCGATGCGCAGGGAATTGACGAGATCGCGGTAAAGATCATCGGTGGAGAGCAACTCAGGATGTTTACCCTGAGACCGAATTCGACCGTCGTGCATGACAACGATCGTGTCCGCGTCGACAACCGTCGAAAGGCGGTGGGCCACAGTTATAACCATCCGTTCGCGTGCCTGCTCGCGAACGCATGACTGGATCGCGGCTTCGGTCAGCCCGTCGACGTGTGCGGTTGCCTCATCGAGCAGGAGTATCTCTGAGGGCCGGATGATTGCGCGCGCGAGAGCGATGCGCTGCCGTTGGCCCACCGAAAGTGGTGAAGAGGTGAGGTCGGTGTCGAGTCCATGCTCTAGAGCCGCGATGTCTTCGGCAAGCTGAACTTTCGCCAACGCCTTCTGCAACTCGGATTCGGACGCATCCTCATGGGTAAGCGTGAGATTGTCGCGGATGGTTCCCGGTATTACTGGGACCTCCTGCTCGACCAGGGCCATGCGTTGGCGGATCTCGGCATGTGTGTACCGAGAGTAGGGCTCGCCCAGCAATAGCACTTCGCCTTCCCGCGGCTCCAGGAAGCGCATGATCAACGACAAGACTGTCGTCTTTCCGGCACCCGAGGGGCCCACAATCGCCAGCTGTCCGGTACGCGGGATGACCAGGTCGAGACCCCGCACAATGTGTCGCTGCCCACCGTAGTCCGCGGTAACACAACGAAATTCGATTAGCGGCGGCGCATCGATGCGCTCGACGCCGTCTCCGAGGGGCGCAGAGGTGGAATCGGCCTCAGTGTCGAGTGCCTGGACTTCCAGCATCCGGCCCGCCGCAGCGATTCCCGATTGTAGTGTCGAAACATTGACCGACAGTTCGGTAACCGGGTCCATCAGACCAAACGCGTACAACAGGAAGGCGATGAGGCTGGAGAGTGTCATCGCGCCCGCGCTTACCCGCGATGCTCCCACGGCGACAACGACGATGATCGCGAGATCCACCCCGGCCCAGGCGATCGTCTCGGCAATCGCCTTCCTGCGTACGGCGCGGATAGCATGACGGCTAGCCTGCTTGGCGGCGCCGATCACGCGATCAGCCTGGCGGTCCTCTGCGCGGCTGGCTTTCACGCTGCGAATTGCTCGAAGCGTGCCCTCCAATATGCCGCCGGCGTGCGCGAGATGGCTCTGGGCCGTCTGCTGCTCGTCAGCGATGCCCGGCATCAGCAGCATGAAAAGCAATGCCACCAGGGAGATTGCGGTGAGCGTGGTCACCAGCAGCGCGGGATCGAGCACGCCCATCAGGATCAGGGTGCCGACCATCATCACAGTTCCGTTGATCAGGGCGACCACGCTCGTCGAAGCGGCGTCGCGAAGCAGCACGGAATCGGAGGTGACCCGGGCCACGAGCTCACCCGCTGGTCGGCTGATCAGAGTCGGCACGGTTACACGAACAAGCCGCTGCACCAGCGACTTTCGCGCGCCAAGCACGATGCGCTCGCCGACGGTGCCGAGCAGCACCATCTGGACACACCGGATCGTTGCGCTGAGGGCTAACAACCCGGCAAGTGCCGCCACCGGACCCCTCAGTGATGCATGGCCGCCGAGGGTGTCGAGAACCGATTTGGTGATCATCGGCGTCGCCAGTCCCGCAGTTGAAGCCAGCAGGCCGAGAAGGAGGCCGGCCAGCAGCGCGCCGCGATGGGGTCTGGTCAACGACCAGAGCAATCCCAATCGTGTTCGGCCGCACTTTGGACCGGCGGCTGCTACATGGTTTTTCGACATTGAAGAGGGCTCAGATCAGCGGAGGTTGCGACGACGCCGGTCCATGCTCAGCTCCAGGTGCACAGCACCGGGGCTCCGACGTCCGACTGCCGATTTTGGCGGATCGCTTTCTTGCACGTCGCGTCGATGGATCACGAGACCCGCGCCGTTACGCGATGAATACATTCCTCAATCGGACCGCGCCGGCTGTATCGCATCCAAATCCAGGAGGCGACAACGGCAATGGCGGCGAACGTGCAAAAGCTCAGCACCGATTCGCCCGTCGGGGGTGGACTGGATCCGCCGTCGCGCGCTGCCATATCCAGGGCCTCTATGGCGATGAGGTGGCCGACATACACGGTCAACGACATCGACCCCATAGCGACCAGGGGCGCGACAGCGCGCGGGATCCGATTCGCCACCGAGATGCAGCACGCCACCACGATGATCGCTATGCCTAGACCGCCGAGAATC
>NZ_LZJM01000137.1:0-1823 GCF_001667665.1 Mycobacterium sp. E342 | reverse complement strand
GTCTTGTTGGCCAAACTCAGCACCAGTACTGATGTGGCGGTGGGGTTCCCGATCGCCGGCCGGCGCGACCCCGCTCTGGATGAGCTGGTCGGGTTCTTCGTCAACACCCTGGTATTACGGGTCGATCTGACCGGCGACCCCAGTGTGGCCGAACTCCTTGGCCAGGTGCGGGCGCGCAGCCTGGCCGCCTACGAGCACCAAGACGTGCCCTTCGAAGTCTTGGTGGAACGGCTGCATCCGGCCCGCAGCCTGGCCCATCACCCGTTGGTGCAGGTGATGCTGGCGTGGCAAAACCTGCCCGGGCAACAGCTGGAGGTGATTGCCGGCCAGACGCTGGGGGAGCAGCTGCGGGTTAGCCCATGGCCGGTGGAAACCCACACCGCCCGTGTGGATTTGTCATTTTCTTTGGCCGAGCGCTGGACACAATCTGGGGAGTCGGCCGGGATCAGGGGCGCGGTGGAGTTTCGCACCGACATCTTCGACCCCAACACCATCCACACCCTGATCCAGCGGTTCCAGCGGGTGCTGACGGCCATGGCCACCGATCCCACCCAACAAGTCTCTTCGGTCGAGGTACTCGACGCGCAGGAGCTGGCCTGCCTGGGTGGGTGGGGGAATCGTGGCGTGTTGGACCGCCCGGTGGCTTCGACGGTGTCGATTCCGGATGCGTTTGCCGCCCAAGTGGCCTGCGCCCCGGAGGCGGTGGCACTGAGTTTCGGGGACCGGTCCTGGACGTATCGGGAGCTTGATGAGGCCGCGAATCGGTTGGCGCACTTACTCGTTGCCCAGGGCGCCGGCTCCGGTCGGTACGTGGGGATACTGATGGAGCGCGGCGCGCAGGCCATCATCGCGATTCTGGCGGTGCTCAAGTCCGGGGCGGCCTATGTGCCAATCGATCCCGGATGGCCAGCCGCGCGGATCGGGTTCTTGCTCACCGACGCCACCCCGACCACCGTGGTGACCACCACCGAGTTGTACTCACGGCTAGATGGCCATGGCGTGCCAGTCATCGATGTCACCGACCCCGTGATCGATGACCAACCGGCCACCCGACCACCGGGTCCGGCGTCTGAGGACATTGCGTATTTGATTTACACCTCGGGCACCACCGGGGTGCCCAAAGGCGTGGCCATTCCTCACCGCAACGTGGTCGGGCTGCTGGAGTCGCTGGATGGGCAGTTGGATCGTGCGGGGGTGTGGTCGCAGTTCCATTCGTATGCGTTTGACTTTTCGGTGTGGGAGATCTTTGGCGCCCTGCTGGGTGGGGGCCGGTTGGTGGTGGTGCCCGAAGCGGTGACCCGTTCCGCGGATGATTTCTGTGCCTTGCTGGCCGCCGAGCGGGTCAGTGTGTTGAGCCAGACCCCGTCGGCGTTTTATGCCCTGCAAACCGCCCAGGGAGTGTCACCGGAGGTGGGCCGGCAGCTGGCGCTCGAGACGGTGGTATTCGGTGGGGAAGCCCTCGAGCCAGCGCGTTTGAGGCCGTGGTGGGATCACCATGCGGGATCGCCGCGGTTGATCAACATGTACGGCATCACCGAAACAACGGTGCATGCCTCGATACGCCCGATCGTCGAGAGCGACGGCGGCACCAGCGCTAGTCCGATCGGGGTGCCGTTGACCCACCTGGGCTTCTTCGTCTTGGACCCGTGGTTGCAGCCGGTGCCGGCCGGGGTGGTCGGGGAACTCTATGTGGCCGGTCATGGTGTGGGGGTGGGGTATTGGGGCCGCTCACCATTGACCGCGTCGCGGTTTGTGGCGTGTCCCTTCACCGGGGCACCGGGGGCGCGGATGTATCGCACCGGGGATCTCGTGTGTTGGGGCCC
>NZ_LZJM01000136.1:0-16357 GCF_001667665.1 Mycobacterium sp. E342 | reverse complement strand
CAGCGCGCCGACGCGTCGGCCGCCGCGCTGGGCCGGGCGCTGAGCGTGCCCGAGAGCGACCTGCGCGTCGTCGGGCGGGGGTTCCAGGCGTTGGCGACGGCGCCGGAGGTGGCGGCGGCGCGCGACCGCGCCCGCGAGGTGGCCAGCCGGCTGGCCGCGCGCAACCCCGCGCACTGAGTTATCCCCCGGTGCGGTGACCTCGTTACGATTCGGGGTCATGAGCACAGAGCACCCGGGCTCCTACGCCGGAGACATCACGCCCCAGCAGGCATGGCAGCTGCTCAGCGGCAACCCCGATGCGGTGCTGGTCGACGTGCGCACCGACGCCGAATGGCGGTTCGTCGGCGTGCCCGACCTGTCCAGCCTGGGCCGCGAGGTGGTGTTCATCGAGTGGAACACCTCCGACGGCAGGTTCAACGCCAACTTCACCGACGAGCTGCGCGATCGCGTGCCCGACGCCGAGGCGGAGCGGCCGGTGGTCTTCCTGTGCCGCTCGGGCAACCGGTCGATCGGCGCGGCCGAGGCCGCCACCCGGGCGGGCATCACCCCGGCCTACAACGTGCTGGACGGGTTCGAAGGACACGTGAACGCGGCGGGGCAGCGTGGCGAATCGGGCTGGCGCGCCATCGGATTGCCCTGGAAACAGCTGTGAGCTCCCCGCCGGGGGACTCCGTCCGCACACCCAAAGCGCTGCCCGACGGCGTCAGCCCGGCAACCATCGGCGTGCGCGGCGGGCTGCTGCGCTCGGGGTTCGACGAGACAGCCGAGGCGATGTTCTTGACGTCCGGCTATGTCTACTCCTCGGCGGCCGTCGCGGAGAAGTCGTTCACCGGCGAGCTGGACCACTTCGTGTACTCGCGGTACGGGAATCCGACCGTGTCGATGTTCGAGGAGCGATTGCGCCTCATCGAGGGCGCGCCCGCGGCGTTCGCCACCGCGAGCGGCATGGCGGCGGTGTTCACTTCGCTGGGCGCGCTACTGGCCGCCGGGGACCGGCTGGTCGCCTCGCGCAGCCTGTTCGGGTCGTGTTACGTGGTGTGCAACGAGATCCTGCCGCGCTGGGGTGTCCAGACCGTCTTCGTCGACGGCGACGACCCGGCGCAGTGGGAGGAGGCGCTGTCGGTACCCACCCAGGCCGTGTTCTTCGAGACGCCGTCGAACCCGATGCAGTCGCTGGTGGACATCGCCGCGGTGGTCGAGCTCGCGCACGCCGCGGGGGCAAAGGTGGTGCTGGACAACGTCTTCGCCACGCCGCTGCTGCAGCAGGGTATCCCGCTCGGCGTCGACGTGGTGGTGTACTCGGGCACTAAGCACATCGACGGCCAGGGCCGGGTGCTCGGCGGCGCCATCCTCGGCGACAAGGAGTACATCGACGGCCCGGTGCAGAAGCTGATGCGGCACACCGGACCGGCGCTGAGCGCGTTCAACGCCTGGGTGTTGGTGAAAGGCCTTGAGACGCTGGCCGTCCGGGTCCAGTACAGCAATTCCTCGGCGCACCGGATCGCGGAATTCCTGCAGACCCATCCGGCGGTGAGCTGGGTGCGCTATCCGTACCTGCCGTCGCACCCGCAATACGACCTGGCCAAGCGCCAGATGTCCGGCGGCGGGACGGTGATCACCTTCGCGCTCGACTGCCCGGAAAGCGCCGCCAAACAACGGGCCTTCGAGGTGCTGGACAAGCTGCGGCTGATCGACATCTCCAACAATCTGGGTGACGCCAAATCCCTTGTCACACATCCCGCCACCACCACCCACCGTGCGATGGGCCCGGAGGGCCGCGCCGCGATCGGCCTCGGGGACAACGTGGTCCGGATCTCCGTGGGGCTCGAGGGCACCGACGACCTGATCGCCGACATCGACCAGGCCCTGAGCTAGTTCAAGAGCTAACCGGCCTGCTTCTCGGCCGCCTCGATGCGCTCGGCCGCCGCCAGCGTGCCCTCCTGCGCCTGCCGCTCCACCCAGTCCACCACCGGCCGCGCGTACATCATCTGGCTGGTGATCGCCATCTGGCCGCGGGTGCGCCCCAAAAAGGAGATGCCCCAGGAGAACATGGCGGCTAGGCGGTTACGGAAGCCGACCAGGTACAACAGGTGCAGCAGCAGCCACGCCAACCAGGCGATGAAGCCGCCGAACTCCAGCTTGCCGATCTTGGCGACGGCGCTGTACCGCGAGATGAGGGCCATGCTGCCCTTGTCGAAGTAGTTGAACGGCTTGCGGTTGGCCGGATCGTCGGTGCCCTTCACCGCGTGCTTGATCAGCGTGGTGACGTAGTGCGCCCCTTGGATCGCGCCCTGGGCCATCCCCGGGACGCCGGGCACGGACATCAGGTCGCCGACGACGAACACGTAGGGGTGGCCCTTGACGCTGAGGTCGGGCTCGACGATCACGCGTCCGGCCCGGTCGGTCTCGGTGCCGTCGGACTGCTCGGCGACCATCTTGCCCAGACCGCTGGCCTGCACGCCGGCCGCCCAGACCTTGCACGCGCACTCGATGCGCCGCTCGGTGCCGTCCTTCTCCTTGACCGTGATGCCCATGTAGTCCACCGCGGTCACCATCGCGTTGAGCTGGATCTCGACGCCCATCTTCTCGAGCCGGCGTTGCGCCTTGAGGCCCAGGTTCTCGCCCATCGGCGGCAACACCGCCGGCGCCGCGTCGAGCAGGATGACCCGGCATTCGCTGGGCGTGATGGTCCGGAACGCCCCGGCCAGGGTGCGCTCGGCGAGCTGGACGATCTCGCCGGCCAGCTCGACGCCCGTCGGCCCGGCGCCCACGACGACGAACGTCAGCCGGCGCCGCCGTTCCTCGGGGTCGGTGGCCACCTCGGCGGCCTCGAACGCGCCGAGGATGCGGGCCCGCAGCTCGAGGGCGTCGTCGATGCTCTTCATGCCGGGCGCGAAGGCGGCGTACTCGTCGTTGCCGAAGTAGGACTGCTGGGCGCCGGCGGCCAGGATGAGGCTGTCGAACGGCGTGACCGTCTGCATGCCCATCAGGTGCGACGTGACGGTCTTGGCGGTCAGGTCGATCCCGCTGACTTCGCCCCACAGCACCCGGACGTTCTTCTGCCGACGCAGGATCAGCCGGGTGGTCGGGGCGATGTCGCCTTCGGACAGGATGCCGGTGGCGACCTGGTACAACAAGGGCTGGAACAGGTGAGTCGTGGTCTTCGAGACCAGGGTGACGTCGACGTCGGCGCGTTTGAGCGCCTTCGCGGCGTTCAGACCACCGAACCCGCTTCCGATGATGACGACGCGATGACGAGACATGCTCACCCCTTATTGGCCGTGTCGTTCTGGACGCAGAATGTACGTCCACCGTACGACTTCGACCGGGCGAACGTCACGGCGCGGCCCGAACCGGCGAGAGCGCCCACAGAACCGGCTGTGCCACTGGACAATCCGGCGCCAACTGCGGGCAAACGAATTGGGCCGCGCGAATGAAGCGCGACCCAATTCGTCACCTTGCCGCTATTGGCAGGTCAAGGACGGACCGCAATCAATCGTTATCGGCGTCGTACAACCCGAGGCCGCGCAGACGGTAAAGCCGAGCATCGCTGCGAGAATGATTTTTCCGGTCAATCGTGACACAACACCACCCCGTTCCTGGAGGACAATTCGCTGGTTACTGATTGCCCGATGGCGGAAGTCTACGTTGTGATGGCAGTTCCGCGAACGGATTTCGAAAAATGGACGCGTGGACTCTTCGGTGCGACTGCCGCGGGCGCGCCGAATCAATTGAATTCAATGCGCCCGAACAACCGACCGCATTGCTTGTGGCCATCCGCGAGATTCTTCGATGATGAACCCGCCCTTGGCGGCACGGAACGGCAGCAGTGCGGGACGACAGGCCAATTTGTCACGCGCGCACTATCTTTCGCACCGCCCGCTAGAACGGCCACCCGTTGGAGTTGTCCTTGAACTTGCCGTTGACGGCGGTGCAGAAGTCGTCGGCGGTGCCGGCCAGCAGGACGTAGTAAGTCTCGCCGCGGCGGCTCTCGTAGGTGTTGGGGGTGCTCCAACCGCTGTTGCAGAGCGAACTCTGGGTGCCGGCCGTGGCTCGGCGCCAGTTGGTCTTGGCGCAGCCCACCAGCCCGTCGATGTTGGGTGTCGCGCTCTTGGCGGCGACCACCATCGCGCCTCCCCATTGCCCGTCGCTGCGCCGATAGGCGCGCGCCCCGAACCCGGCATTGTTGGGCTGGCAGGCCAGCGCCCGGCGCATGAGCGAGAAGGGCGCGGCCAGTTGCTGATTGGCGCTGCCGGCGGCGGCCGTGATGAATTGGGCCGCATCCGAGCCGTCGACCTCCTGCACATTGGGGGTGCCGAAGCTGAACAGTTGCGCCGCGATGCCGGCGTTGCTGCCGCCGCCGATGATCGGTCCGCCGCCGGTCGACGTCATCGGGGGCAGCGCGGCGGTGGGGTCGGCGCCGGCCGGCGGGACGCCGGCAGCCGCGGTGCCCAGGGTCAGCGCCAGCGTCGCGGCCAGGCGGCGAAGCGCGGTGCCTGTCATGCCTCCCATTCCAGCACGTGCGCGTAGTCGGCGCGACGGTTCTCGCGCACCAGGGCGTCGAGCACGTGGCGGGTCTGCAGCCGGATGTACTGCTCGCGGGTGTAGACCGGCCCGAAATGCCAATGCTTGAGCGCCCAGCCGTGGGCGAGCAGCATGATGTCGACCACGGTGAGGTCGACGTCGACATCGCGGAAGACGCCCTGGCCGATCCCCGTCTCGATCACCGCGCGCAGCGGCGCGGCGCTGGCGATTTCGAGTTCCTTGATCCGCGCCCGGTCGGCCGGCGCCAGTGTGCGACTCTCCCGGTAGGTCAGCACCACCCCGTCGAGGTTCTCGTCCACGATCTGGATGTAGCGGCGGATGCCGGCGGCCAGTCGGTCCACCACGTCGTCGCCGGCGGCGGCCATCACCGGCGCCAGTTGGTCGCGGAACACGTCGAGGATCCGCACGATCGTGGCGAGTAGCAGCTCCTCCTTGCCGCCGAAGTAGGTGTAGATGAGGCCGACGCTGACCTTGGCCTCGGCGGCCAGGTGCTGCATGGACGTCTGGTGGAAGCCGTGGGTTCCCATCACCTTGACCGCGGCGTCGAGCAGCTGGCGTCGGCGCGCGGTGGTCCGGGCCGCGCGGACGGCCTCCTGCACCGGGAGCTCGCCGTAATCGAGGGCCATATTTTCCCGCTTTTACCGGAAGGCGTCGCTGCCGGTGAACGCCTGGCCGAGGACCAGCTGGTGCATCTCGGGCGTGCCCTCGTAGGTGAGCACCGACTCCAGGTTGACCATGTGCCTGATCACCGGATACTCGAGCGATATCCCGTTGCCGCCCAAGATCGTTCGCGCGGTCCGGCAGATCTTGATGGCCTCGCGGGTGTTGTTCAGCTTGCCGAAGCTGACCTGCTCGTGCCGCAGCCCGACGCTGTCCTTGAGGCGGCCGAGGTGCAGCGAAAGCAGTTGACCCTTGTGCAGTTCCACCGCCATGTCGACGAGCTTGGCCTGGGTCAGCTGGAATCCGGCGATCGGGCGCCCGAATTGCGTGCGCTGCGTGGCGTAGTCGAGGGCGGCCTGCCAGGCCGACCGCGCCGCGCCCATCGAACCCCAGATGATCCCGTAGCGCGCCTCGGACAAACACGACAGCGGTCCCCGCAGGCCTTTGGCCTCCGGCAGCATCGCGTCGGCCGGCAGCCGCACGCCGTCGAGCACCAACTCGCTGGTGATCGAGGCTCGCAGCGACAGCTTGTGGTGAATGGTGTTGGCGGAGAAGCCCGGCGTCTTGGTGGGGACGATGAAACCGCGAACCCCGTCGTCGGTGGTGGCCCACACGACCGCGACGTCGGCGACCGAGCCGTTGGTGATCCACAGTTTGCGGCCGTCCAGCACCCAGTCCGAACCGTCGCGCCGCGCACGGGTTTTCATCGCGGCCGGGTCGGACCCCACGTCGGGTTCGGTCAGCCCGAAGCAGCCCAGCAGCTCGCCCGACGCCATCGCGGGCAGCCACTCCTGTTTCTGTTCCTCGGACCCGAAATTCCAGATCGCGAACATCGCCAGCGAACCCTGCACCGAGACCATCGACCGCAGGCCGGAGTCGGCGGCCTCCAGCTCCACGCAGGCCAGGCCGTAGTGCACCGCGGAGGCCCCGCCGCAGCCGTAGCCCTCCAGGTGCATGCCCAGCAGCCCGAGCTGGCCGAAGCCCTTGGCGAGTTCGCGGACCGGCAGGTCGCCGATCTCGAACCACTCCGCGATGCGCGGGGCGACGTGCTCGGCGCAGAACCTCCGTACGGTGTCCCGCAGCGCGAGCTCGTCGTCGGACAGCGAGGCGTCCAGGCCCAGCGGGTCGTACCGGTCGAAGGCGGGAGGTTTCTGGGTGCTCATGGGTCTCAGCCTGCCACTGACCGGCCCTCAACCGGCCCTCAACCGGCCCTCAACCGGCCATCGTCAGGCCGCCGCTGACGCTGATCACCTGTCCGGTGATGAACGACGCGGCGGGCGAGGCGAAGAACAGCACGGGCGCGGCGACCTCCTCGGGCCGGGCCAGCCGGCGAAACGGGATGGCTTTGACCAGCGCCTCTTTCAGCTTCTCGGATTGGGCGTGAAACAGCGGCGTGTCCGTCGGGCCCGGGCACACGCAGTTGACCGTGATCCGGTGGCGGGCCATCTCCCGGGCCAGCGACTTGGTCAGCGCGATCACCCCGCCCTTGGCGCCCGCGTAGATGGATTCCCCGGCGCTGCCGACGCGGCCCGCATCGCTGGCGACGTTGACCACGCGCCCGCCGCCGTGGGTGTCGATCATCCCCGGCAGGAACGCGGCGCAGACGTGCACCGGCCCCAGGTAGTTGATCGCGACCACCTTGGCCGCGAATTCCGGTGTGGCGTTGAGGAATTGGTCGGTGCGGTCCCAGCCGGCGGCGTTGACCACGATGTCGGGGACGCCGGCTTCGGCGTGGGTGGCGTCGCGCAGGGCGTCGACCCGGGCCGGGTCGGCGACATCGACCGGCAGCGCGGTGACCAGGTCGGGGTGCTGCTCGGCGGTGGCCGCCGCGGCGGCCTCGTCCAGGTCGGCGGCGATCACCCGGTCGCCCTGTGCGGCGAACGCCAGCGCTATCGCCCTGCCGATGCCCGAGCCGGCGCCGGTCACGAGCGCCAGGCGGCCTGGTGAATGCGCGTTCATTGCGGACGAACATAGGTTCATCGCGGTGGCGGGGTCAAGGACGGCTCCCGCCCCGGTACTCTCGCGACATGCGACGGCTGGTGTGGTTGGGCCTGGACGTCATCGGTGTGGTGGTCTTCTGCGCCGTCGGCCGTCGCAGTCACGACGAAGGACTCAACATCACCGGCGTCGCCACCACCGCCTGGCCGTTTCTCACCGGCACCGTCGTCGGGTGGCTGGCATCCCGCGCCTGGCGGCGCCCCACGGCGGTGGTGCCGACCGGGGTGGTGGTCTGGCTGTGCACCGTCGTGGTCGGCATGGTGTTGCGCAAGGCCACTTCCGCGGGTGTGGCGGCCAGTTTCGTGGTGGTCGCGGCCTCGGTCACCGCGTTGTTGCTGCTCGGCTGGCGAGCGATCGCCGGGCTGACCCTGCGGCGCCGGTCCGGCGTCTGACCCATGGCGGCGACGGTGGGGGTGGCGGTGACCGCGGCATTCGGCGCGGCCGCCCGGGCCGTCGCCACCAACAAGGGCCTGCTGAGCGATCCCTTCGCCGAACCGCTGTTGCGCGCCGCCGGCGTCGACCGCCTCGTGCGGGTGATCGACGACGACCGGTTCGCCGCGGACGACACCGCCGGGCCGCGGTTCCTGGACATCTGCGCGGCCTGGTGCCGGTCCGTCGACGAGTTCGCCGCCGAAGCCGGGAGGGCGGGCCTGCGCCAGGTGGTGATCCTGGCGGCGGGGCTGGATACCCGGGCCTACCGGCTGTGGTGGCCGCCCGGAACGACCATCTACGAGATCGACCGGCCCGAGGCGCTCGACTTCAAGTCCGGGGTGCTGCGGGGGCTGGGCGCCGAACTGACCGCGAGCCGGCGCGCCGTCGGCGTCGACCTGCATCGGGATTGGCCCGCCGCGCTGCTGCGGGTCGGTTTCGACGCCACCGCGCCCGCGGTGTGGATCGCCGAGCAGTTGCTGATCGGCTACCTGACGCCCGGTGTGCAGGACCGGGTGCTGCAGGGCGTCACCACGATGAGCGCCGCCGGCAGCCGGTTGGCCGCCGACCACATGCCGACGTGGACGCCCTTGCAGCTGGAGGCGGAGCGGTCGTTCGTCGAGGGGTGGCGCCGCCGCGGGCTGGACGTCGACCTGGCCAGCCTGACCCACGCGGGGCAGTACCACTACGTCCCCGACTATCTGGCCGCCCGCGGCTGGGAGACGGTGCGGCGCAACGACACCGGCCTGCCGGGCGGCGTGGGGCTGCCGGCCCGGCGGAGCGGCGGCACCGAGTTCGTCCCGGAATACCTCACCGCGACGCGTACCTAGCCGCGGCGCCGTCTCCGTTAAGTTGGTTAACGGTTAATTAACTTAAATTCGTTGCCCGGATCGGTGAACCCCGTGCGGCCTAACGTCGTAACACGCTTTGTGAGCCGCGACGAGAAAGGGTCCGAGCCCATGCTGACGCGACTGGCCCTGATCGCCATCTCCGCCCCGCGACGGGTGATCGCGGGCGCGATCCTCGTCGCCGTCCTGGCCGCCGTCTTCGGTATCCCGGCCGCGGCGACCCTGCCCGGCGGTGGATTCCTCGACCAGACGGCCGAATCCGCGCGCGCGGCGGCCATCCTGGGGGAGAAGTTCGGCCAGGGCGACATGGAGATGACGCTGCTGGTGAGCTCACCGGGGGGCGTCAACGAAGGTCCCGCCCGGATGGTGGGCGAGGACATCGTCCAGCAGTTGGCCCGCTCCCCGTTCGTCGCCCAGGTGGCATCCCCCTGGAATGCATCGCGGCCCGGGTTGATCAGCGCCGACGGCAGGTCCGCACTGATCGTGGCGGCGCTCAACGGCGGGGAAACCGGCGCGCCGAAGCACGCCCGGGAGCTGGCCGACCGGCTGGCGCGCGACCGCGACGGCGTGACCGTGCAGGCCGGCGGAATGGCCGTGATCTACGAAGAACTCAACCGGCAGACCGAAAATGACTTGTTGCGAATGGAATTCGTGGCCATACCGTTGAGTTTCGCTGCGCTGTTATGGGTATTCGGCGGGTTGCTCGCCGCGGCGCTGCCGATCCTGGTCGGCGGCTTCGCAATCCTGGGCGCGCTCGCGGTGTTACGCGCGGTGGCCGTGGTCGCGGACGTATCGATCTTCGCCGTGAACGTCGCGGTGGCGCTGGCCTTGGCGTTGGGCATCGACTACACCCTGCTGATCATCAGTCGCTACCGCGACGAGCTGGCCGAGGGGCGGGCGCGAAACGAAGCCCTCGCGCGCACCATGGCGACGGCCGGGCGCACGGTGCTGTTCTCCGCCATGACGGTGGCCCTCGCGCTTTCAGCGCTGGTGGTCTTCCCCATGTACTTCCTGCGGTCCTTCGCCTACGCGGGCGTCGCGGTGGTGGCGTTCGCGGCGTTGGCCGCGATGGTGATCGCGCCCGCGGTGATCGTCGTGTTGGGGGACCGGCTCGACGCGCTCAATGTCTGGGACTTGGGGCGCAGGCTGTTTCGGCGCCCGCCGCCGCCCCCGGTCGCGATCGAACAGACCTTCTGGTACCGCACGGCCACGCTCGCCATGCGGCACGCGCTGCCGGTCGGCCTGGCGATCATCGCCCTCCTGCTGGCTCTGGGCGCGCCGTTCCTCGGCATCAAATGGGGTTATCCCGACGATCGGGTGCTGCCGGCGTCATCGTCGGCGCGCGCCGTCAGCGACCGGATCCGGCAAGACTTCGGTGCCGATGCCGCGACCACGGTGCGGGTCGTCATCGCGCGCACCGAGGGCCTGACGACGGGCGAGCTCGAAGAATATGCCGCGCGGCTGTCGCGGGTTCCCGACGTGTCGGCGGTGTCCTCGCCGACGGCCACCTTCGTCGCCGGCGAACGCAAGGGGCCGCCGTCCGCGCCGGCCGGCCTGGCGGCCGGGAGCGCCTACCTGACGGTGGCCAGCGGTGCGCCGCTGTATTCCGCGGCCTCCGACACCCAGCTGGACGGCTTGCACGCGATTGCGTTGCCCGGGGACCGGCGGGCCGAGATGACCGGCATGGCCCAGATGAATCGGGACTCGGTGCAGGCGATCACGTCGCGATTGCCATTGCTGTTCGGCTTCGTCGCGTGCGTCACGCTGGTGCTGCTCTTCGCCCTCACCGGCAGCGTGGTGCTGCCCGTCAAAGCGGTGCTGCTCAACATGCTGTCGTTGACGACGGGGTTCGGCGCTTTGGTGTGGATCTTCCAGGACGGGCATCTGGGGGCGTTGGGCACCACCCCGACCGGCACGCTGGTCGCCAACATTCCGGTGCTGATGTTCTGCATCGCATTCGGATTGTCCATGGACTACGAGGTTTTCCTGCTGGCCCGCATCCGGGAGTACTGGCTGGAGTCACCGCGCACACGTTCCGACAACGACGAGAGCATCGCGCTGGGCGTCGCCCGGACGGGCCGGATCATCACGGCGGCAGCGCTGTTGATGTCGATCTCGTTCGCGGCGCTGACGTCGGCGGACGTCTCGTTCATGCGGATGTTCGGGGTGGGCCTGACCCTTGCGGTCCTGGTGGACGCGACGCTGGTGCGAGTGCTGCTCGTCCCGGCCTTCATGCACGTGTTCGGTCGCCTGAACTGGTGGGCGCCCGCACCGCTTGCCCGGCTCCGCCGGCGAGCGGACGCCCGGCTGCCGGACGCGCCGCGCGCGGCCGACCCGGTCGGGTGAGCCGGTGGAATGTGTCGCGGTCGCAGGCGTTGGATGGGTACGTGGTGCACCCGTCAACCGCGCCGGCCGCGGATCGCGAGCTGCGGTTCGTGTCGGCCACCCACGATGATCCGCTGGCGCAGCCGCTGCTGGCCGAGCTGGCCGATGAGTACGCGCAGCGCTACGGGGGCACGCCGATCAGCAGGCCGCCGTCCGGCGCCGCCAACTCGGTCGCGGGCACGGGCAGCCAGGACAGGTGCGTGCTCGACGGAGTGCCCGTCACCGGGGGCGCGTTCCGGCGCTACGACGCCGAGACCGCCGAGCTCAAGCGGATCTGGACCGACCGCACCCAGCGGCGCCGCGGTTACGCCCGGGCCCTGCTGGCGGCGCTCGAGGCCGAGGCGGCCGCGCGCGGGTACCGGCGGCTCTACCTGATCACCGGGAACCGGCAACCCGAGGCCGAGGCGCTGTACGACGCGACCGGCTACGTCCGGGTGCCCGCCGACCCGTTGCCGTCCTGGGGGCCGTTCGTCCCGATCGCGTTCGAGAAGTGGCTGGTTGCCGACCCTCGGTGACTTCGCCGCGCCCACAGCGGTTTTGGTAGCACCGGAGTGGTGGCCGCTGCGGCCGGTGTGACGACAGTCACGGGCCGACGCCGGTGAAAATGGCCCGCAACCTGCGCGATCGGGGCATAAGTCACGCCCGATCAAGGCCCTTCGGCTCTACGTGATTCCCGCGGATCTCGGGATTCTGGCTAGGTAAGCCAGATCGGAGGTCGATCCGTGCCGCATGTCGGGGCCCTGCAACGGCGGGCACGCACGCCCATGCTCATCACCGCGATACGCGACATCCAGTGGCGTCAGCGACGCTTCATCATCGCGGTCGTCGGCACCGGAATGGTATTCGCGATGACCCTCATCCTCACCGGACTGACGCTGGGTTTCCGGGTCGAGGCCAAGCGGGTGGTCGACTCGATGGGCATCGACACCTACCTGATCCAGACGGGCGCGGTGGGCCCGTTCCTCGGGTCGACCAGGTTCCCGGAGGCCGAAGCGCAGAGGGTCGCCCGGCTCCCGGGGGTGGAATCGGCGATCCCCGTCGTTTACGGCAACACGATCATGCAAGATCGACGCTCACCGGAAAACCTGAACGTCTACGGTGTGCCTGAACAGGCGATGCCGCGGATCGCGACGGGGCGGCCACCGTCGAATCCCGGCGAGGCCGTCGTCTCGGACACGCTGGGCCGCTCGATCGGCGACGACATCGAGGTGGGCCCGCAGCGGCTGAAGATCGTGGGGCTGGTCGACAAATCCACCACGCTCGCGGGTCAACCCAACGCGTTTTTGACCGTGGCGGGAGCCCAGCGGTTGATGTTTTCCGGGCAGCCGGTGATCTCCGCGATCGGCCTGCGCGGCAAGCTCAAGCAGATACCGGACGGCTACCGCCTCGTCGATCGCCGCGCGGCGGTCGACGACATGGTGCGCCCGCTGCACGGCGCCCGCCTGGCGATGTCGTACTTGGCGATTCTGCTGTGGGCGGTGGCGGCGCAGATCGTCGGATCGTTGATCTATCTGTCCGCGTCGGAGCGGACCCGCGACTTCGCGGTGTTCAAAGCCGTCGGTGTGGCCACGCACTCGGTGCTGGCCGGGCTCGTCCTGCAGGCGGTGCTCGTCGCGTCGGTCGCGGCGATGCTCGGCGGCCTGCTGGCCGTGTTGATCGGCCCGCTGTTCCCGATGCTCGTCGCGGTGACCGCCTCGACGTTCCTGTCGCTGATGGGGACCGCGGTGGTCATCGGATTGCTGGCGAGCCTGGCGGGACTGCGGCGCGCGGTGGCGATCGACCCGGTGCTGGCGTTCGGGGGGTCCTAGTCGTGGGGGATCTGCGCATCAAAGACCTTGTCGTCGAGTACTCCGTCGGCGGGGAGGCGCTGCGCGTCATCGACGGTCTGGACCTGCAGGTGGAGGCTGGGTCGCTGGTGATCTTGTTGGGCCCGAGCGGATGTGGCAAGACGACGCTGCTGTCGTGTATCGGCGGCATCCTCAGCCCCACCGGCGGGAGCATCCAGGTCGGTGACGTCGACGTCACCACGCTCGACCGCCGCAGGCTGACCACCTACCGGCGCCACACCGTCGGCTTCGTCTTCCAATCGTTCAACCTGGTACCCAGCCTCACCGCACTCGAGAACGTGGCGGTGCCGTTGTGGGCGGCCGGGTGGTCGCGGCGGGCGGCGCGTGAGCGCGCCGAGGCACTGTTGACCGAATTCGGGTTGCAGGACCGCATGACGCATCGGCCGGGTGACCTCAGCGGCGGTCAGCGGGAACGGGTGGCGGTGGCCCGCGCCATCGCGTTGGACCCGCCGCTGATCCTGGCCGACGAGCCCACGGCGCACCTGGACCAGGCGCAGGTGCAGGCGGTGCTGCGCCTGCTCCGGGAGTTGGCCAGCGGCGAACGCATCGTCGTGGTCGCCACCCACGACACGCGGATCCTGCCGTTTGCCGATCAGGTGGTCAGATTGCTGCCGGATGCGGCCGCGGTCGAAGGCGAGCCCGAAACCGTCAGCCTGGCAAAGGGTTCGGTCTTGTTCGAGCAGGGCAGCATGGGAGACTTGATCTACGTCGTCGCCGACGGCGAGCTGGAAGTCGTGCGCGAATCGGCGGACGGCACCGAGGAATTGGTCAAAGTCGTCACGCCGGGCGAGTACGTGGGCGAGCTCGCGCCGTTGTTCCGGATGGCCCGCTCGGCGACCGTGCGGGCGCGCACCGACGCGAGCGTCGCCGGCTACACGGTGGAGGCGTTCCGCGGGCTGCTCGAGAGCCGCACCGACGGCCGGGTCACCGAGGAGCCCGAAGGGGTTGCGCAACAACAGAAGACGGATGATCAGCACCCGCCCGACGGGGCGATGCTGGTGGCCGGGGTCGGCGAAGAATCGCCCACCCGAGCGCGATAGGGGGAGCAAGTTGAGCACCGCAGACCGGAACCGGCCCGAGGGCGTGGAAGACTACGCGCCGCTTACCGCACCGACGCTGGTCGAGCAGCTGCAGCAGCGCGCCATCCCTTACGCGGGCAAGGTGGCGTTCGCCTTCTCCCGAGACGGCGAGGAAGCCGACCTCAGCCGGCTCACCTATGACGAACTGGACGCCCGCGCGCGACGGATCGCGGCCGGCCTTCAGGCGCAGGGCGCCCGGGGCGAGCGGGTCCTGGTCCTGTGCCCGCCCGGCCTGGACTTCATTGCCGGCTTGTTCGGTTGCCTCTACGCCGGGGCGATCGCGGTCCCGGTGCATCCGCCGGTGCGCGATCACCTGGTCGCGCGCGTCGAGTCGATCATCGCCGACGCGCGGCCGGAGTTCGCGCTGTCGAACACCGAAATGCAGGCGAGAATCAAGGCCAGGGTGGACGGCCTGGCCAAGGGACGGCCACTGCGGTGGTCCGTCACCGACACCGCCGGCGACGGGGCGCGGTGGCTACCACCGGACGTCGACGCCGAAACGGTCGCCATGGTGCAGTACACCTCGGGGTCCACGGCGTTGCCGAAAGGTGTTGTGCTGTCGCACGGCAACCTGGTGCACAACCTGGAAGCCATCCGCCAGGCGTGGAAGTCGGGATTCGGCGGGGCCGCAACCGGTGTGTTCTGGCTGCCGCCCTACCACGACATGGGCCTCATCGGCGGTCTCCTCGAGACGCTGTACGTCGGGGGTACGTCCTTCCTGATGCCACCGAGCGCGTTCATCAAGCGCCCGATGCGGTGGCTGGAGGCGATGTCCCGGCATCGCGCCACGATCACCGCCGCACCCAACTTCGCCTACGACATGTGCGTCGAACTCAGCACGCCCGAGCAGCGCGCGGCACTCGACCTGTCCAACTGGTCGACCGCCATGTGCGGCGCGGAGCCGGTGCGCGACACCACACTGCGGGGTTTCGCGGACGCCTTCGCCCCCTCCGGATTTCGGCCGGCGGCGTTCTATCCGGTGTACGGCCTGGCCGAGGCGACGCTGTTGGTCTCCGGCGGCTCGGACTCCCCGGAACCGGTGATCCGACACATCGATCGCGCCGCCTTACGCGAGCGGCGGGTGGTCGACGCGGCACCGGAAAGCACAAGCGCCACAACGCTGGTCGGATGCGGCCGGCCGCAAGGGGGCCAGCAGGTGCTCATTGTCGACCCGGAAACCCGGCGGCCGTGCGGCGCCGACGAGGTCGGCGAGATCTGGATCGCCGGGCCGAGCGTCGCGCACGGGTACTGGCAGAGCCCCGAACAGACCGAAGCGGCGTTCTCGGCGTACCTGGCCGACACCGGGGCGGGCCCGTTCCTGCGCACCGGCGACCTGGGCTTCTATGGGTCGGGCGAGCTGTTCGTCACCGGGCGCCGCAAGGACCTCATCATCATCCGCGGCAGCAATCACTACCCCGAGGACATCGAGCTCACCGTCCAGGCCTGCCACCCGGCGCTGCTGCGCGGGCGGGGCGCGGTCTTCTCGGTCGCGCCCCGGCCGGATGCCCTCGAGCAACTCGTCGTCGTGCAGGAGGTGAACAACCCGGAGGCGGGCGAAGCCGAACTCAACGCCATCGTGGACACCGTCCGGGCCGCGATCACCGAACACCACGAGATCCAGGCGGACGTCGTCGTCCTGTTGAAACCGATGCGGATTCCGACCACCTCCAGTGGCAAGATCCAGCGCTCCGCCTGCCGGCAGCAGTTCCTCGACGGCCGGCTCGAGGCGGTCACCGAATGGCGCGCACCGCTGCCCGCCCACACTCCGGTCACGGCGCCGTCCGAGCATCGCGGGCGCAGCGCCGCGCAGATCGCGGACTGGTTAGCCGCCCACCTCTCCGGTGAATTCGGTGTCCCGGCAACCGATATCGACCCGTCCCGCCCGTTCGCCTACTACGGCCTGGATTCCGTCCGTGCCATCCGGCTGACCGCGGCACTGGAATCGTGGCTGGGGCGCGAGCTTTCGCCCACGCTCGCCTACGAATACCCCACGATCGAACTTCTTTCCCGGCACCTCGCCGAAGAGGCCCCCGAACACGACCGCATCGCCGCGCCCGCCGGGGACGGCGGGAACGGCGATGGCCTGCGCCCCGCCGACGAGCCCATCGCCATCATCGGCATCGGCTGCCGGTTTCCGGGGGCCGACGGGCCGGTGGGCTTCTGGCGGCTGCTGTCCGGCGGCGTGGAGGCAATCAGCGAGATACCGTCGGACCGCTGGGACGCCGACGCCTTCTACAACCCGGATCCGACCGTGCCGGGCACCTCGGTCACCCGCCGCGCCGGTTTTGTGCCCGGCATCGACGAGTTCGACTTCCAGTTCTTCGGCATCTCGCCGCGGGAATCGGCGCAGATGGACCCCCAGCAACGGCTCATCCTCGAGACCGCTTGGGAGGCTTTGGAAGACGCCGGACAGGTGCCCGAGCGGCTTGCCGGCAGCGACACCGGCGTCTTCGTCGGCATCTCCACCACCGACTATGCGAACCTGCGCGGCGGCGAGATGCAGCTCGTCGACGCCTACACCGGCACCGGTAACGCGTTGAGCATCGCCGCCAACCGGCTCTCCTAC
>NZ_LZJM01000135.1:0-694 GCF_001667665.1 Mycobacterium sp. E342 | reverse complement strand
GGCAGCCGGGCCGGGGCCTGCTGCGGCGTCGGGGTCATCCACGGGAACATCGGCGGAGGACCCGCACTCTGCGGTTGGGAGAGGTCGATCAGCGGCATGCGCGCCAGGGGGTCGTCCAACGGCAGCCCGTTGACGTTCATCGGCAGGTTGGGGCCGAGTCCCTCGGCGTGCTCGAGATGCGCGTCGGCGAGTGGGGGCGGCGGACCGGTCATCGGAGGCAGGTCGACCGGCACCACGCCGGTGGCGTACGCCGAGGCCCAGCCCAGCACGTTCTGCGCGTAGGCCATCGAGTTGTTGTAGCGCAGGATCGCGGCCATCACCTGAGATGGGTCGCGGAGGTTGAGGCCGCCGCTGCACAGGTAGCGGGCCGCGGCCAGCGTGGAGTCGAACAGGTTCTGCGGATCGGCGACGCCGTCGCCTTTGCCGTCGGAGGCGTAGCGCGCCCAGGTGCCGGGCAGGAATTGCATCGGCCCCATCGCGCGGGCGTACGTCGGGCGATTGCCGACGCTGCTCTGCAAGATGATCTCGTTGCCGGGCAGCGTGCCGTCCAGCGCGGGTCCGTAGATCGGGACGACCGCCGTGCCGCGCGCGTCGACCGCGCCGCCGCCGGCGTGGCCGGATTCGATGCGCCCGATCCCGGCCAGCAAGTTCCAGCTCACGCCGCAGTTCGGGGCGGCCACGGCCATCTTCTGCT
>NZ_LZJM01000134.1:0-18167 GCF_001667665.1 Mycobacterium sp. E342 | reverse complement strand
CCCCCTGTCTCGCAAGCGCTTCCCCCCCCAGCGACGCCGACTGACCCCGCCGCGGGACTGTCCGGCCTGATGACGCCCCCCGGAGGGGGATCGTGAGGCGGGCGGCATGGACGCGAGGCGCGTTCCTGGGCCTGGCGGTGCTGACCACGGTTGTCTTATCGGGTTGCGAATGGCGAGGGTTGAACTCGTTGCCGCTGCCCGGCACTGCCGGGGAAGGGCCCGGCTCCTATACTGTGCAGGCGCAGCTACCCGACATCACTACCCTGCAACAGAATTCGCGCGTGCGTGTCGGAGACGTCACGGTGGGTAATGTGACCAAGATCGAGCGCCAGGGCTGGCACGCACTGGTCACGCTGCGGCTCGCCGGAACCGTCCACCTGCCGGCTAACGCCACCGCCAAGCTCGGTCAGACAAGCCTGCTGGGCTCGGTGCACATCGAACTGGCGCCGCCAACCGACGTTGCGCCGCACGGGAACCTCCACGAAGGGTCGCTGATTCCGCTGTCATCAGCCGGCATGTACCCGACTACCGAGCAGACCCTCTCGGCTGCCTCTTTGCTGCTCAACGGCGGCGGACTCGGGCAGATTCAGGAGATCACCCAGTCCCTGAGTACGGCGTTCGCCGGGCGGGAACACGACTTGCGCAGCCTCATACACCAGCTGGACACGTTCATCGGCTATCTGAACGACCAATCGGACGAGATCATCTCCGCCACGGACAAACTCAACAACCTCGTCGGCCAGTTCGCCGCAGACCAACCGGTGGTGAACCGCGCACTACAAACCGTCCCCAACGCGCTGGCGGTGCTCAAAGACCAGCGCGCCCATTTGGTCGACGCGGCGGATCAGCTCGGCAAGTTCAGCGCGCTCACCGCCAAGGCCGTCAACCAGACCAAGGAGAGCCTGGTGGCCGAGCTGCACCAGATCGGGCCGGTGCTTGAGTCGCTTGCCAATGCCGGCCCCGCACTTACGCGCTCGCTGAGCCAGCTGCTCACCTATCCATGGCCCAACGAAACGCTCGACAAGTGGCTCCGCGGGGATTACGCGAATCTCACGGCGATCTTCGACTTGACCTTGAGCCGTTTGGACGCAGGCCTATTCACCGGCACCCGATGGGAAGGAAACCTGACCGAACTGGAGATGCAATGGGGCCGCACCATTGGCCAGATGCCAAGCCCCTACACCGCGGGTAACCCGCTCATCGCGCCATACCGTTGGGATCAAGGGCCGTGACATGAACTTAACCCGAAGAATCAAGATCCAGTTGGCCGTCTTCGCCGTCGTGGCGCTCACCTCTGTAGCGATCATCGGCTTTGGCTACATGCAGCTGCCGTCGCTGCTGTTCGGGGTGGGTCACTACACCGTGACGGTGGATCTGCCCGAGGCCGCCAACCTGTATTCATCAGGCAACGTGACATACCGCGGCACTGAAGTAGGGCGTGTCACCTCGGTACATCTCACTAATGACGGTGTGGCCGCCGAGCTTTCACTGCGATCTGACGTGCGCATACCTTCAGATCTTGATGCCCAGGTGCATAGCCAAACCGCGGTCGGTGAACAATACGTCGCGTTGCTGCCGCGAAACGCAACATCGCGGCCGCTGAGGGACGGTGATGTCATACCGCTTAGCCGGGCCTCCGTGCCGCCGGATATCAACAACCTGCTCGACGCCGCAAACCGGGGCATTGCAGCAATCCCGAACGACAATCTGAAGACCGTCGTCGACGAGAGTTTCACCGCATTCGGGGGATTGGGCCCGGAATTCTCGCGTTTCGTCAGAGGATCGACCTCGTTGGCCATCGACGCCCGTCACGATGTCGACGCGCTCACCACGTTGATCGACGGCGCGGGGCCAGTTCTCGACACCCAGAGCGAAACCAAGGATTCGGTGCAGGCGTGGGCGTCGCACCTGGCGACGATCACCGGTGAGCTGCAGACCCAGGATCGTGCTGTCGCGGGCATTCTCCGCAAGGTGCCCGCGGCCGCGGATGAGGTGCAGGCCCTTTTCGATCGGCTCAATCCAACGTTGCCGACTCTGCTGGCCAACCTGGTCAGCGTCGAGCAGGTCGCGGTTACCTATTCGAACGACCTCGAACAGTTGCTGGTGCTTCTGCCCCTCGGGATCGGCGACATCGCCGCGGCCAGCGTGCCCGACCAAGATCTCAAGACGGCATACCGGGGTATATATCTGAGTTTTCACTTGAACCTCAATGTCCCGCGGCCGTGCACGACAGGATTCCTTCCGGCCCAGCAGCGCCGTGTCCCAGTCTCCGCGGACTATCCGGACCGCCCAGCAGGGGACATGTATTGCCGGATCCCGCACGACGCCACCTTCAACGTGCGCGGCGCCCGGAACATCCCCTGCGAAACGGTGCCGGGCAAGCGGGCGCCGACCGTGAAAATGTGCGAAAGCGACGAGCAGTACGTGCCGCTCAACGACGGTGACAGTTGGAAAGGTGACCCCAACGCTACCCTGTCGGGTCAAGACGTCCCCCAACTCAGTCCGGCAATTCCGCCGCGGGCGGCGCCACCGCCGACCGCCCAGCCGCCGCCGGTGCCGGCGATCGCCGCGGCCGCATACGATCCCGTAACCGGCACCTATGTCGGTCCTGACGGGAATGTTTACACCCAAACCGATTTGGCTCAAAACACCCCGAAGGAGCAGACGTGGCAATCAATGCTGATGCCGCCGAAGGGCCGGTGAACGGGTCGTCCCATTTGCTGACAAATACGGCCACAAGGCTTACTGCGCTGGCCGACCGGCCGGATCGAGATGACCCCGAACCGGGTTCCGACGGCGGCGACACCGCCGTGGCATCGGGCGAGGAGGCACGCGATGATCCGGATGTTATCGGCGACGAAGACGACGCCGACGTCATGGCCGACGGCGACGACGAATCGGGGCCCAGCGTCTCGGTGCCCCGCACATGGCCTGCATTGGTAATTGGACTCGTTGCCGTTGTGGCGCTCGGCGGACTGGGTGGCTGGTTGGGGTACGGTGTCTACCGAGACCGCCAGGATGGCATGCTGCGTGCTGCGTTCCTCACGGCGGGCAGGCAGGGTGCGCTCAACCTGACCACCATCGACTACACCCATGCCGACGCCGACGTCCAGCGCATCCTGGATTCCTCGACAGGCCAGTTCCGCGAGGACTTCTCGAAACACGCCCCGGCGTTCATCGACGTGGTCAAGCGTGCGCAATCCAAGACCCATGGCAGCATCACCGACGCCGGATTGGAGTCCAGCACCGGAGAGTCCGCCCGCGTCCTGGTGGCGGTATCGGTCAATACAACGAACGTCGGCGCGTCCGATCAGGCACCGCGGCACTGGCGGATGCGCGTCGACGTCCAGAAAGTTGGTGACACGATGAAGGTTTCGAACGTTGGGTTTGTGCCATGATGCGCCTGAACCGCCACAAATTGCGGATCGAAGAACACGAACCCCGCGACGATGCGCCGAACGTAGACGAGCACCCACCTGGTACCGACGCAGGGGCCGAGGACATCGCACTGGTAAGACGGCGCTCTCGCGTCCAGTCCGCGCTGGTGTTCGGCTTGCTGCCCGGATTGGCGATGCTCCTCGCCGGGGGCGTTGGATACCTGAAATGGCAGAAGACTACCGACACCGAAATACGCTCCGCCCAAATCGAATCCGTTCAGGCGGCGAGCGAGAGCACGGTCAAGATTCTGACTTACAGTCCCGACAGCGTCGACCGCGAGCTGCAGGCAGCCCGCGACCGGCTCACCGGAAACTTCCGCGATGCCTACACCCAGCTGACCCACGACGTCGTGATCCCGGGGTCCAAAGAGAAGAAGATCGCGGCCGTTGCCACAGTGCCCGCCGCCGCATCGATATCGGCGAGTCCCAATCGCGCGGTGGTCATGGTGTTTGTCAACCAGAGCATTACGGTCGGCAACGACCCACCGTCCACCACCGCCTCGACAGTAAGGGTCACCGTGGATAGGCGCGACAACCATTGGCTCATATCCGACTTCGCGCCCATCTAAGCATCGGTCAACCAGCCGGTGATCAGAGAAAGGAAGAGCCGATGATTCACCGAACATGCGCCGCCGTGCAGGCGGTGACCGCTCCCGTGCTCCTGGTAGTCGGGGCAGCTCTGACCATGCCGGCCGCCCATGCCGACAACGACAACAACACCCTTGTGCCGAACAACAAGCGGCTCAATGACGGGGTGCTTGCCAACGTCTACACCGCACAGCGTCAGGCTGGTTGCCAGCACGACGTCAACCCCAATCCGCAGCTTCAACTGGCCGCCCAGCGGCACACCGACGACCTGATGAACAACCGCAACCTTGACGGCAACGTCGGCTCAGATGGCTCGAGCCCGCAAGACCGGGCCGATGCCGCCGGCTACCGCGGTCCGGTCGCCGAAACGGTGGCGATCAACCCAGCGCTCTCCATCAACGGTGTCGAAATCCTCAACCAGTGGTTCAACGACCCAGCATCCCGAGCGACTATGTCGGACTGCGCGAACACCCAAGTCGGGGTGTGGTCGGAGAACAGCCTCAGCCGGACCGTCGTTGTCGCCGTCTACGGACACCCGCAGCAACCAGACCCGCCCCGGCATCCGACGCAGCCGGGACAGTCAGGCCAGCCCGCCCAGCCCCTCGACGTTCTTGCCGAAGCTCCGGCGGCCATGGATCCAACCCCCGACTACGACGCTAGCGATGAGCTGCAATTCGGCCTGAGCTGGCTGCCCTGGATCCTCAGGGGCGCATACCCACCCCCCGGCTATCCACCGCAGTAGGCGGACTGGCGATGCGTCGCCACAGGTCTGTAAAGGACAACAGGATGAATTGGCGGAAGTCGCGAGTCATCTCGGGCATCTTCGCTGCTGGGATTGGCGTCGTAGTCGAGGCGCCGTTCGCGAACGCGGCGCCCGCACCCGAAGTTGAATACGTCTACGACGTCATGGTGCGACGCCACTACAACTTTCCGAACAACGATGCAATTGGCTACGGCCACGGCATCTGCGACAAGGTGAGTGGCGGCGAAACGTATCCCCAAGTGATGGGCGATGTAAAACGCGACGTGACCCCTAACGACGAGTACGCGGCAAATTACCTGGTCTCCTACGCGGTGAATATCCTTTGCCCCGAACAGATCTGGCAGCTGAGAAACTCCGCCGCGCACTACCAGCCTCCGGCGCCCTAATCCTGAGCAAGCACGGCGTCGTGATTGCGCAGGCCGGGCCGTACGTGATGGGCACAGCGCCGTTCCCACCGAGCGCCTCGGCTCGGGTCCGGTGTAGCCCGTCTTGTGCCCGGCCGCTTGCTATGCGAAGTGCTCTAGCGGTCGTTCGACGTATTCGATGACAGTGCCCTCGGGTGCGGTGAGGAACGCGATGTGTAGGCCGGCGATCGGGGTGCCGGGCAGGGGACACCAAATCGGTCCGCGCACGACGATGTCCTCGGCCGTGGCGGCGATCGCGCGCGGCGTGTTCTCCACACGTAACGCGCACCGGTAGAGCCCCTGTTCATTGGGCTGCTTGACCACCGGCCGTGCGCGTGCGGCCGGTTGCGTCAGGCACAGCCTCGCGGTGTGACCGTCTTCGGCCAGCCCGAGGTGGCACACCCGCACATCGTCGGAATCGTCGACGTCGAGACCGAGATCGCGCAATCGCACCGTCCGGGGGCGGGCCTCACCGAGCGGGTTGAAGCCAATGCTCGTGTAGAACCGTAGCGACTCGTCAAGGTCGGCGCAGGTGACACGCGCTCCGGCGAATTGCACGCGACCGGTCGCGCCGCCCCTCATGTCCGCGAGTTCTACGACTAGTCCGTCGGGGCCGACCGCGACGGCGGCGGGCGCACCAGTGATCAGGCCGACAGCATCCTCGGACAGGACGTGATAGCCGTGGTCGCGGATCATCTCGACGGTGCGCCCACGATCGGCGACGCGGAAGGCCAATGCGCTGAGCCCGCCCGACGCAGCGTCGGGCGCACTGCAGGCCGCAGTAGCCGGATCGAGCCAGTGGATGACCTCGATTGCGCAGGAGAATCGGGGGCCGCGGCTGTCGTAGAAGAACCGGGTGTCACAACGGACCTCGCCCGGCAGCCCCAGGATCTCACCGTCGACCAACTCGTCTGGATCCGTTTGCATCTGCAGAACCAGGCCGAGGCAGTCGGTGAGGAACGCCTGCGCGGCTTCGGCGTTGGCGGTGTTGAGGTTGACATGCAGGAATCGGCGGGCCAGATCGGTCGCCGTCATGAAGATCTCGTGTGCTGCGCGACATCGACGGTCCATGACGCGATGAGCTCGTCGATAGTCGTCAGGCGACCGAGCATCGCCATCGTCTGAGTGAGCACCTGCTGGCCATAGTCGGGCGGCGTCCCCGCGACAGCGTCACGGGCCACGATGAGGTGGAAGCCCGCGTCGGACAGCTGCCCGGCGGTGACGGGCAGTGCCAGATTCAACGAAACACCGGCCAGCACAACAGTGTCCACGCCGAGCCTTCTCAGCACCGCAAGCAGGTCGGTGTCGAGCGTGGAAACAGGCCGTGGTGGCGCGGCACCACCACGTCAGTGGGTGCCAACAGCTCGGGAACGACCTGTGTGGCCGGTACGCCGGGCTCCCAGTCGGCGGTGGCGGGCGCCAATACCCGCCAAATCCTCGCCCTACCGACTGGCTGAGCATCGTGCGCTCCCTCGTACGTCGCGTGCACGACGTGTACGCCCGCGATACGCGCCGCGTCGAGTAGCCGCTGCAGCTCGGCGACGAGCCCGGGACAGTCCTGCGCGAGCCGCGGGAGCACCGAATCCGGCCCGAGCACACCGGTTTGGCACTTGACACACAGCACCGCGACACGGCCACGGTCGGTAGCAGGCAATGGCGCCATCACTTACCGTCGCACACCCATGCCGGCGTCGACCTTCAGCACGCTTCCGGTGAACGACCGGCCCGCCTCCGATATCAGGAACAGCACTGCGTTGCTGACGTCCTTCGATTCGATCAGCGGAAGATCGGGCAGTGCAGTCTGCATCGCGTTGGCGAGATTCGGGTTCTGCTCGATCACCTTGAACAGGGTGGGATTGTCGGTGACCATCGGCGTGGCACAGTTGGTCGGCGCGACGGCATTGACCCGAATACGGTGGGGTGCGAGCAGATTGGCGTACGACTGGACCAGGCCGGTGATCGCCAGCTTAGACATGTTGTAGGCGTCAGAGCCCCCGGAGCCGTCCGTGAGGTTCAGTAGGGCGGCCATCGAGCTCGTTGCGATCAGGTTGCCGCCCTGGCCGCGCTCCTTGAGGTGTTCGATGGCCACCTGAAAGGTGTTCCACACACCGATGAGCATGATGTCGATGCCGACCCGCAGCGCCTCGGAGGCGTCGCGCTCGTCGGGGTTGCTCAGGATCACCCCGGCGTTCGCCAACACGGTGTCGATGTGGCCGAGTTCGTTCACGCCGTCGTCGAAGGCGGCTTGCAGCGCCGCCTTATCACGTACATCGGCGGCACGCACGATCATGCGCTTACCTGTCTTCTCCACTAACCGCGCCGTCTCCTGCAGATCCTCGTATGTCCCCAGCTTGTACGGCACCACGTCGAGGTCCGCGCAGATGTCGACGCCGACGATGTCGGCACCCTCCTCGGCGCACATGACCGCGTGCGATCTGCCCTGACCGCGCGCGGCGCCGGTGATGAACATCACGCGGCCATCCAACACTCCGCTCACAACACGACCGCCTTCACCTTTAAATCGATGATTTCTTCCTGGCTGAAGCCCAATTCGGCCAGCAGCGCGTCGGTGTGCTCACCGTGACCGGGCGCGCGGGTCAACCGCAGCGGCGTCTCGTCGAACTGCACGGGGCTTGCCGCCAAGGCGAATTCGTTGCCCTGGGCATCCCTGGTGCGCGGCAGATAGCCGTTGGCGACCGCCTGCGGATCGGTGTGGACGTCGTGGGCGGTGTGCATGACATCCCAGACCCCGTCGAACCCGCTGAAAGCCTTCTCCCAGTGACAGAGGTCCTGTGTGCCGAAGGCGGCGCGCAGCTCGGCGACGCAGTCAACGCGGTTGGCGAACCGCGCTGCGGCAGTCGCGAATCGCTCGTCGTCAACGAGGTCGTCGCGTCCCAGCCGGGAACAGAACTCGGCCCAGAACCGATCAGCCTGCAGCAGCACGAAGGCGATGAACCTGCCATCGCGTGTCCGGTAGACGCTGGCGACCGGATTCGGCATCGCGTCTAGCTGGAACTTGGGAATGTCATTGCCCAGCACCCCGGCGCCGACGATGTCGGGTCCCAGCTGCCACACCGCGGCGCCCAACAGGGAGACGTCGACGACCGACGGTTCACCGGTGCGTTCCCGCTTCACCAGGGCGCCCGCGATGCCGCCGGCGATCGCCAGCCCGCCGTACACGTCGCCGAACGCGGGCCGCTGCAGCGGCGGGTACGACCCGTCGCCTGTCCGGTAGGCCTCGCCGATTCCGCCGCGCGCCCAGTAGGCCGCCAGGTCGAAGCCTCCCCGGTCGGCCATGTCACCCTTGGTGCCATAGCCGTGCCCGCGGGCGTAGATGATTTTCGGGTTTCGGGCGCGGACCTGCTCGACATCCACACCCATCCGCCGGCGCGAACCCGGCAAGAGGTTGGTCAGAAAGACGTCGGCGGTTTCGAGCAGCCGCATCAGCAGCTCGAGCCCGTCAGGATTCGAGGTGTCCAGGCCGATGCTGCGCTTGCCGCGGTTGGGCTGCTCAACGAAGTGATTGACCCCGCCGCTGCCGGGCACCACCCCCGAATTGATCAGGCCGCGCTGGGGGTCACCGGTTTCGGGGTGCTCGATCTTGATAACGTCGGCACCCCAGTCGGCCAGCACCGCGCCGGCGGCGGGGACGAACGTCCACGCGGCCAGCTCGACCACGCGGATCCCGCGCAGGATGTCGGTCACTTCGGGTACCCGATCACTTTGGTCTGCAGGTACTGCTCGAACCCCTCGATTCCGTTCTGCCGGCCGATGCCGCTGCGCTTGTACCCCCCGAACGGTGCATCGGCGCCGTAATACATCGCGCCGTTGACCATCATCGAGCCGGTGCGGATGCGGCGGGCCACCGCCATGGCCCGGTCGGGTGAGCCCATCACCGCGCCCGCCAATCCGTAGGTCGAGTTGTTGGCCAGCTCGACCGCGCCGTCGTCACCGTTGTCGTACGGCGTGATCGTCAGCACCGGGCCGAAGATCTCCTCGGCGAAGATCCGCATATCGGCAGTGACATCGGCGACAACCGTCGGCGCGACGAAATAGCCGCGCTCACAATCCTCTGGTACACCACCACCGACGGTCAGCCGGGCGCCCTGTTGCCGACCGCTCTCGATGCAGCGAAGCACGCGGTCGCGCTGCTTGGCAGATACCAGCGGACCGCAGAAGTTGGCCGGGTCGGCGGGATCGCCGACACCGATCGCCGCGAACGTGGCGGTGGCGACCTCGACGGCCTGCTCATAATGTGCGCGCGGCACGAGCATCCTGGTGGTCAATGCACAACCCTGTCCCGAGTGGATCAGCGCACCCATACACCCCGGCAACGCGAGGGCCATGTCGGCGTCATCGAGCACGATGTAGGCGGACTTCCCGCCCAGCTCAAGGAGATTGCGTTTCATGGTGGCCGCCGACAGCTGCTGGATCAACTCGCCGACGGCAGTCGACCCGGTGAACGAGATCATGTCGACGGCCGGGTCGGTGAGCAACCGTTGGGCGACGGTGTTGTCCGAGGTGGGCACAATGTTGACGACACCGGCAGGGATGTCGGTTTTTTCCGCGATGATGCGACCCCAGCGCAGCGCAGTCCACGGTGTTTCGATGGCAGGCTTGAGCACCACCGTGTTGCCGGTGGCCAGCGCCTGGCCCATCTTGTTGCTGATGATCTCGAACGGGAAATTCCACGGCGTGATGGCCCCGACCACGCCGATCGGTTCCTTGACGACAACCCGGTTGTAGGGCACCCCAAGCTTCGCGTCCTCGGCGAGCATGCGCTCCCACGGGAACCGGGCGATCAGCTCCGCGGGCCAGTGCACCGCATCGGCCAGCGGCCAGTCCAGCTGCGCGATGTAGGTGGAGGACACCGGAGCGCCGGCCTCGGCCACGAGTTCCGCTCGCATGTCTTCTTTTTCGTACTGCAGCGCGTCGTGTAGCTGATGAAGGCAGTGCCGGCGGAAATCCCGGTTTGTCGACCATTCGGTGGTGTCGAACGCCCGGCGGGCGGCCGCGATCGCCTCAGCCATGTCCTCGGCGCCGGCGTCGGCGGCCACGCCGAGAACCTCCTCGTTGGCAGGGTTGATGTTGTCGATGACCTGACCGCTCGACGCGTCGCGCAGCCGGCCGTCGATAAACATCCGGGGTTCGGGATGGAAATCGACAGCACTGGTCGGCATTGGTGCGATCGTCATTGGCGCTACCTCCGTGCTGGCGTTATCGGTGCTGTCTCAACGTGCTTCCCAGTGCAGCGGCAGACTGGTGAGCGAATAGGTATTGGCCGGCCAGCCGATCCGCGGTCGGAAACCCGGCTCGAGCTCGAAATCCGGGATGCGCCGCAACCACTCTTCGATGATGAGGTTCAGTTCCATGCGTGCCAGGTGGGCCCCAAGGCAGCGGTGCGGTCCACCGCCGAAACCCCAGTGCCGGTGAACTTTTCCGTCCATCAGCACCTCATTTCCCGACGTGGCGTCGCTGCCGTCGCGGTTGATCGCGGCGATCAGTAACCGCACCGGAGTGTCGGCCGGCAGCGTGACGCCGCCGACGGTGACTTCCCGGGTCGTCATTCGCGGCAGGATCGGCGCCGGTGGCTCCAGCCGGACGATCTCCTCGACGAAGACCTTTATCAGCTCGGGATCCTCCCGCAGCGCGGACCGCAGGTCGGGTCGGCGGGCCAGCTCCAGCAGCGCGAAACCGATTGCCGCCGTGACGGTGTCCAGTCCGGCCAGCACGAACAGAAAGCTCAGTCCGACCGCTTCGGCGTCGTCGAGGGGCTCCTCGCCCGTCAGCACCGCCGACAAGACGTCGGAGCCCGGGTTGGCGCGGCGCTCGTTGATCGCCGCACTCAGGTAGGCGAACAGCTCCAGAGCAGGCCCGAGATCGTGGTCTTCCAGCGTCGTGCCGCTGTCGGCGAGCTCGATGACAGCGTCCTTCCACTTCACGAGCTTGGCGCGATCGGCCAACGGCAGGCCGTAGAGCGTGAGGAACACCTGCGACGGGTACGGCATTGCCAACTCGGTGACGACGTCGGCATGCCCGTGCGGCGCAAGTGCCTCAATCATTCCGACCGCCTGCTGCTGCAGCGCCGGCAACATCGCGCCCAGGGTGTGCGGGCTGAAGAAGGGCTGCAGGATCTTGCGGAACCGGGTGTGCTCGGGCGGATCGAACGAAATCGGCACCAGCGGCAGGGGACTGCCAAGGGTGTCGAACGCCTTCTTCGACGAGAAGATCTCGGGGTTGCGCAGCGCGTGTAGCACGTCGTCACGGCGGGTCAGGTAGTACCAACCGTGCATCAGGACGACGGGCCCCATGTCGCGGAGGTTGTCCCAACCGACTTTTCGGTCGTCGGCCATCGGCAACGACTCATACTCGAGCTCCGGCACTGCATGCACGCTG
Organism: Mycobacterium sp. E342; assembly: GCF_001667665.1. Taxonomy (NCBI): domain Bacteria; kingdom Bacillati; phylum Actinomycetota; class Actinomycetes; order Mycobacteriales; family Mycobacteriaceae; genus Mycobacterium; species Mycobacterium sp. E342. The sequence continues at coordinate 6,579 of NZ_LZJM01000134.1, read as the reverse complement.
GTCATCCGAACAACTCTCCTTGCTTGAGAATCAGTCCTGGTTGTGCAGGTAGGCGTCGAGTTCACCGCGAACCGACTCCATGGCGGCCAGCCGCCGTGTGACCGAGCGGATCTCCGCCTCATCGGCTGGGTATTGCAATGTCGCAAGCCGGCTTTGGGTGCGAACGATCGCGTCGTCGAGCCGGTCCCGCGCCTCGTCTTTGGTCAGCAGATCCTGGTCGGCCCAGTCCTCCACCTCCCGCGCGTCCATCAGGCCGCCCGCGGGAAGTTGTAGAACTCGCGCGCGTTCAATTCCACCATCCGGTGTGCCTCGTCGTCGGGCACGTCCTTGAGGGTCTCGGCGGCGCGTTCACGGCTCTGCGGCCAATACGAGTCCGAATGCGGGTAATCGCACTCCCACGTAATGCGGTCGACGCCGATGAAGTCACGTACCTCAACCCCGAAGTCGTCTTCGATGAAGCAGCCGTGGATGTGCTTCTTGAACAGTTCGCTCGGCGGATGCTCCTGGTTGATGTTGTTGTAGAAACGGTGCTTGCGCCACACGCTGTCGCAGCGTTCCAAAATGTATGGAATCCAGCCTATTCCGCCTTCGGACAGACCGATCTTGAGCCTCGGATGACGGTAGAGCGTATTCGAGAACAGCCAGTCGGTCATCGCCGTCATCGACATCGTCCCCATCAGGGCGATGAACACGGCGAACGGCGCGTCCGGCGCGATCGGGGGCGGAAAGCCGCCGGAGCCGAAGTGCTGTGCCAGTACCATCCCGGTCTCTTCGACGGCCGACAGGACCGGATCCCAGTGATCGGAATGCACCGACGGCAGCCCCAGCCTGTCCGGGAGGTCGGGGAACGTCACCGTCTTGGCGCCCTTCTCGGCGACTCGGTGGATCTCCGCGACGCTTGCGTCGATATCCCAAAAGGGCAGCATCGCAACGGGGATGAACCGGTCCGGCGCAGTGGCTGCCCACTCATCGAGATGAAAATCATTCCACGCCCGTGAGCAAAGGCGGGCGAGCTCCTTGTCCTCCCCTTCCGCGAATACCGCGCCGGCGAACCGTGGGAAGGACGGGAAACACGTCATCGCCTGCACGCCATCGATATCCATGTCAGCAACGCGTGCCTTGGGGTCGTAGCAGCCCGGGATCATGTCGTCGTAGTGCACCGGCTCGACGCCGTAGTCCTGGGGCTTCTTGCCGGCCACCGCGTTCAGGCCGATGTAGGGGTAGATGCGGTCCTCGTACTGCCACACCTGGGTCAATGCCCCGGTGTCGGGACGTTCGAAATCGATGATCTTCGGCCCCGCATCGAGGTATTTGCGGGGGAGCCGGTCGCTCCACACAGTCGGGTGCTCGATCAGATGGTCGTCGACCGAGATCAGCTGCATCCACGGCTGCAACGGCATCGGCGTTCTCCTTGCGTCGCTTCGAAGTTCTCAGGCGGAGGCCAGCTGCGGTGGTCTCATGGCGTCCGGGTTGGGATTCGCAATCGGCAGCCCCATAAAGCGGCGGGCGTTGTCGCCCATGAAGTCGTAGGTGCGTCGTTCGTCCATGCCTTCGGCGTATTCGTAGAACCGTTTGGGAGTTGCCAGGCCCTCCGGGTGCGGGTAGTCGGAACCGAACAGCACCTTGTCCCAGCCCACCGTCTCGACCACCTCGGCCACCGAGCCCTCCCAGAACGGGCTAACCCAGACGTTGCGGCGGAATACGTCAAGCGGATGCTCCTCGAAGTTTTGCGGCATCTTGGTGTAGATGTCGTCGAGATCGTGAAAGAGGGGCTTGATCCACGAGCTGCCGTTCTCCACGCTGGCGATGCGCAGTCCCGGGAACCGGGTCAGCGTGCCGTGGCATATCAGGCTGGCGATCATGTCGGATATCTCTCTGTGCCCCAACACAACCCACCGGAAGGCACTCATTTCCATGAAGCTGTTCGTGTCGGGCGGTTCCCACTGGTTGATATAGCCGTCGAGCGGCGGCTGGCTCGCGTGCAGGACGATTGGCAAGCCCGCGGCTTCGACATCGCGCCAGAACGGGTCGAACTCGGGCATTGCGGGAGAGCGCCACCCGCGAAACCCCTTAACCGGGGAGGGTTTGAGCAACGCCACTTTGGCGCCGTTGTCCAGGATGTACTCGAGCTCCCGGCGTGCGCCGTCCACCTCGGCGCAGTTGATCACCGGCGTCATGAATAGCCGGTCGGCGTAGGTGAACTGCCAGTGTTCCAGCATCCACTGATTGAGCGCGTGGATCATCGCCATGGTGAGCTCGGGATCCTCGGCTGCCGAATGCTCGACGAGGTTGGCCAGTGTCGGATAGACCAGCGTCTCGCGGACCTCTTGGCGGTCCAATTCCCTGACCCGGTCCTCGGGATTTCGACTCGCCGGAGGTGCCTCAATCGCCGCGCCCTGCATCTCGCGTAACGTCAGCCCCTCAGGGTTGTGACCTGAATAGAACTTCTCGTGCGAGCCCGGTGCAGCGACCCGGTCGAAGGTGGGGTTGGGGATGTACTCGGTGATCTGGCCCAGGATCGCGATACGGGTCCGCCGACCCACCTGGACGAACTGCACGGCCTTGGCGAAGCGGTCGGGGAGATATTTCGTCAACGCACCGGGTGTTTCGTACATGTGCTGGTCGGCGTCGAAGATCGGTGCGTCGGTCATCGGCTTCATCGCTGTCTCTTTCGGATCGGTGTACGAATCTGAGCTTGGACTCACTTGACGCCTGTGTCAAGTACGTGCCGCATCAGCCGCTGCAGTATCCTTCTGAGCGTGAGATATTGCGGCTTGACGACATCGTCACCTATGGTGGCGGACATGACGGTGACGCAAGGGAAAAGGCCCGCCGATGGGTCGGAAGAGGCCGGGCGTGGGGAGCGGACCCGGGCGCTGATTCTCGAGGCGAGCCGAAAGTTGTTCCTTCAGCGCGGCTTCGCCGGCACACCCGTCAACGCGATCACCGAGGCCTGTGGCATTTCGCGCGCCGGCTTCTACACGTACTTCAAGGACAAAGAAGAGATCTTCGCCGTCCTGGGCGAGAGCGCCTACCGCGACGTGATGGCGGTGTTGAAACGGTTAGACAGTGTGCCCCGGCCGTTCACGGCGGAAGCTCTGCGTTCATGGGTCGGCGAGTACTTCGCGTTTCTGGACCGCCACGGGGCATTCGTGTTGGGCGCCTGGCATTCGTCGCCCGAGGAGGAGGCGTTCCGGCGCTCGCGCAACCGTACGGTAAGCCGATCAGCCTTCAGGCTCGGGCAGGCGATCGCCGGGCCGGGCGATCACTCGCCTGAGGTCGTGGGTATAGCCGTGCTCGGGATGTTGGACCGCGCCTGGCACGCCGAAAAGATCCAGGTCGTCGCCGTCGAAAGAGACGAGGTGATCAGCGCGCTGGCCGACATGATCTTGCGACTGGCCAACGAGTAGGACCGGTGCCGCGGCAGCGAAGATGCGTTGGCCCCGGAATGCTTCAATCTTCTGAATCCGCTCTTTCCGACCCGGTAGAGACGACTGCTGGACTGCCGCGAAGCTGAACGTTGCGACATCGCCTGTGGCGCAGCGCTGAAGCTGCGCCGCTGATACCCATCCGTAATCGGTCAGACCAGATGATAAGGCGGAACGCTTTGCGCGCCCCCACAGCCTAGGCACTACCGAACGGGGCGCGCCGCCATGCTGTACAGTTCACGGTGAGGACGGAACCTGAGTTCCGCACTTGCCGAGGACTGCCGTCGCGGTCTCAGCACTGCCTTCGGTGGAGCACCAAGCCCCGAGCTGGCAGGCGTCAGGGGAAGAATATGTTTCGAACAGTCAAGCGGGCATGGATCCCGTTGCTTCTTATCGTCGTTGTCACCTTGGGCGGTTACGTGGTCGTTCGCATTCGTGACACCTTCGGCGTCAACGGTGTGACGCCAGTGGGCGAGGCTAACGCAGATAATACGAAACCCTTTAATCCCAAGCATATTACGTATGAGATCACCAGCGCGACGGGCGGGAATGTGAACGTCAACTATTTGGATGAAAACGGGCAGCCGCATCTTGTCGACTCCGCACCGTTGCCGTGGTCGTACACCATCGTGACGACGCTGCCGTCGATGTCGGCCAACATCGTTGCCCAGGGCAGCTCCCAGGTGAACGCCATCCGGTGCCGGGTCATCGTTGACGGTCAGGTGCGCGACGATCGTCGCAGCGACGAGTACCAGCCGTTCATCTACTGCTTGGTGAAAGCGGTATGAGCGCAACCCATTCGATTCCGGGCCGACCAGTGATCGCACGGGTGATCCGTGCCCTGTCGTTGCCGATCGTATTGTTCTGGGCCCTGCTCGCGGTTGGCCTTGGCCTGATCTCGCCCTCACTGGACGACGTCGCGGCCCAACATTCAGTGCCGATGACCCCAAAAGACGCGCCGGCGTTCAAGTCGATGATGCACATCGGCCGGGTGTTCAAGGAGTTCAGTTCGGACTCCTCGGCGATGGTGGTGCTGGAGAGCCAAGAGAAACTGGGCGACAGCGCGCACCAGTTCTACGACCGGATCGTGGCCAAGCTCAAGGCTGACACCGCGCATGTGCAGCATGTCCAGGACTTTTGGGGCGACCCGTTGACCGCTGCCGGTTCGCAGAGTGCGGACGGCAAGGCGGCTTACGTGCAGGTGTTCCTCGACGGTGATCAGGGCACCACGCCCAGCCACGAATCGGTCACCGCGGTGCGCAAGATCGTCTCCGAGGTACCCGCGCCGCCGGGTGTCAAGGCGTATGTGGCCGGTAACACCGTGCTCAACGCCGACGTCAGCGTCGTCGGGCACAAGAGCATGGCGACCATGGCGCTGGTCTCGATCGGCGTCATTTTCGGGATGCTGCTGCTTGTCTACCGCTCGATCGGCACGACCATCCTATGCCTGGTGGTGATCGGCATCGAACTATTTGCGGCACAAGGTGTCACCGCCACAGCGGGTAACCTGAACTTCATCGGTCTGACCCCTTACGCGGTGAGTATGGTGACCATGCTGAGCATCGCGGCGGGGACCGATTACCTCATCTTCCTGCTGGGTCGCTATCACGAGGCCCGGGCCCTGGGCCAGGAGCGAGAAGAAGCCTTCTATACGGCCTATCGCGGCGTGTCGCATGTCATCTTGGGTTCGGGTTTGACCATTGTGGGCGCCTGTGTGTGCTTGACGGCGACCCGGTTGCCGTATTTCCAGACGATGGGTCTGCCCTGTGCGATCGCGCTGCTGACGATCGTGACCGCGGCGCTGACACTGGCGCCGGCCGTCCTGGCGGTGGGCTCTCGATTCGGGCTTTTCGACCCGAAAGGCAATCTCTCCACGCGTAATTGGCGCAAGGTTGGAACCGCCGTGGTGCGCTGGCCGATACCGATCATTGTCGTGACGACGATGATCGCCATCATCGGTTTCGTCAGCCTGATGACCTACGTGCCCAATTACAACGACCAAAAATTCACGCCCCCTAATATGCCCGCCAATGTCGCGTACGCCGCCGCCGATCAACACTTCTCGCCGGCACGCATGAACCCTGAACTGCTCATGGTCGAAGCCGACCATGACCTGCGGGACCCGGCGGACATGCTGGTGGTCGATCGGATCGCCAAGAGCGTGTTTCACCTGCGGGGCATTGAACGGGTGCAGACCATCACCCGGCCGCTGGGGGCCCCGATCGAGCACAGTTCGATTCCCTTTCAGATTGCCATGCAGAACTCCAGCACCTTGCAGACAGCAAAGTTCATGAACGACAACATGGCGCACATGCTCGAGCAGGCCGACGAACTGGGTAAGACGGTCGCCACTTTGGAACACATGTACGGGGTGATGCGCGAGCTCACCGCAACGACACACAGCATGGTGGGCAAGACCCACGACATGGTGGATACCACCAACCAATTGCGCGACCGAATGGCGGATTTCGAAGACTTCTGGCGACCGATCCGCTCGTACTTCTATTGGGAACGACATTGCTTCGATATTCCGATCTGCTGGTCCTTACGGTCGGTCTTCGACGCTCTGGACGGAATTGATGATCTCGCCGATCAACTCGAAGGGCTCAGTGGCGATCTCGACCACCTCGATCGGTTGATGCCCCAACTGCTGGCCGATCTCCCGCCCACCATCGCCTCGATGAAGGCGATGCGAGACTTCATGCTCTCCACACACAGCACGATGGCCGGCATCCAGTCACACATGCAAGAAGCCGCCGAGGGCTCGACCCTGATGGGACAGTACTTCGACGAAGCCAAGAATGATGACTCGTTCTATCTGCCACCAGAAGTCTTCAAAAGCCCAGATTTCGAACGTGGGCTGAAGATGTTTGTCTCCCCAGACGGCAAGGCCGTCCGGTTCATCATCACCCATCAAGGCGACCCCGCCACGGTCGAGGGCATCCAACACGTCAAGGGAATCAAAGACGCGGTCGCCGACGCCATCAAGGGCACCCCGCTGGAGACCTCGAAGGTGTATCTGGCCGGGATGGCATCGATGTACAGCGATATGCAAGAGGGAGTGAACATTGACCTGATGGTCGCCGGGATCGCCGCGCTCATCCTGATCTTCGGCATCATGCTGCTCATCACCCGCAGCCTGGTGGCGGCA
>NZ_LZJM01000133.1:0-874 GCF_001667665.1 Mycobacterium sp. E342 | reverse complement strand
ACCCCGAGTGCGAACCGCTGATCGCGCCAGACACGTACTCGGTGGGGGTGGCTTACACCGCGTGGCGGAGCAATCTCTACAAAGAGGACAAGGACACGTACGAGCATGCGGTCCGTCAAGCCGTTGCGACGGTCGTCGATTCCAAAGCAGCGACGGTGTTGCTTGGCAACGCTTTTGCCAAGCGTCTCGACGCCTGCAGCAATGCCGTCATCCACCTGAGCGGCAAATATCGATGGAGATTCCAGAAGACCGACGCGACCGATACGGGAGTGCGGTGGACGGGAACGGAACTAGAGGACGGGCAGATCACCGGCTGGGTCTGCGCCAGCGAGGCGCGGGCAAAGAACAACGTGGTCATCTACGCGCAGGTGTGCCAATGGGGCAACGGCGCTCCGGCCGCAGCGACAATTCTGGACAAGATGTCGGAGAAGATACCCCGATAGACCCGGGAGAATCGGAATACTTTGTGCAGGATCCGGGACGAGTGGGCGTGGCCATCGCTTGGCCGCCCGAGGGCGAGCTGACAGCTGCGGGACTATCGGGTGTGGCCAGCGGTTCTCCGCCCCAGCCGGGGTCGCAACGCGCGATCTGCGGACATGGAAGAGACGGATCGGAGCGCGCCACCGTGTCGCCCAGGCCGCCGGATACCGCGGTGAGCGCTCCGGCGATCGCTGCTCCTGCGGCCAAACGTGTCAATTTCGACATGAGTGAGATTCCAATCGAGCTGAACCGATAAGGGGTGAGGTCCTAAAAGTCAACGAGGTACGGTTGTTAAAACCTCAGCAGTCCTGTCATGGTACTCCTCCCGGATCCTGCACAAAGTATTCCGATTCTCCCGGGTCTATCGGGGTATCTTCTCCGACATCTTGTCCAG
>NZ_LZJM01000132.1:0-9385 GCF_001667665.1 Mycobacterium sp. E342 | reverse complement strand
CTGGCCCGCGCACACAACGCCACCAATTTCATGGTGCTCCAAGCCGCCCTAGCAGTCTTGTTGGCCAAACTCAGCACGAGTTGTGATGTGGCCGTCGGGTTCCCGATCGCCGGCCGGCGCGACCCCGCTCTAGATGAGCTGGTCGGGTTCTTCGTCAACACCCTGGTATTACGCGTCGATCTGGCCCGCAACCCGACCATCGAAGAGGTACTAGCCCAGGTGCGTGCCCGCAGCCTGGCCGCCTTTGAGCACCAAGACGTGCCCTTCGAAGTGCTCGTAGAACGGCTCCACCCCACCCGCTCGCTGGCACATCACCCCCTGGTACAGGTAATGCTGGCCTGGCAAAACGTGCCCGGGCACAACAACGATCTCGACGATCTGAGTTTGGGGAAGGCGAAGGTCAGCCCGTTCACAGTGCACACCCACACTGCCCGTATGGATTTGGCGGTCTCGATTGCTGAACACTTCACTGAGACGGGTGAGCCCGCTGGGATCAGGGGCGCGGTGGAGTTTCGCACCGACATCTTCGACCCCGGCAGCATCCACACCCTGATCCAGCGATTGAGCCGCGTGCTGGTGGCTATGATGGCCAACCCGTCCCAGCCGGTGTCCTCGATCGATGTGCTCGATGCGCATGAACACACCCGCCTGGATAACTGGGGCAACCGGGCGATACTGAGCCGCCCCGCCGCCCCGCCGGTCTCCATCCCGCAGGCATTTGCCGCCCAGGTCGCGAGCACACCCGAGGCAGCGGCGCTGGTATACGAAGGCCGCACTCTGAGCTACCGCGCACTCGATGAGGCGTCCAACCGGTTGGCACATCTCATAACCAGCCGGGGTGTGGGCCCCGGTGATGTGGCGATAGTGCTTCTGCCTCGCTCCACGCACGCGATCATCGCCATCCTGGCAATCTTCAAGAGCGGGGCGGCCTATGTGCCGATCGACCCCAAGGAACCTGACGCCCGTATCGGGTTCATCCTCGCCGACGCCGCCCCGACGGCGGCCATCACCACCACCGAGTTGCGGTCGCGGCTAGACGGATACAACCTGTCGGTCATCGATGTCGATGACCCCGTGATCGACAGCCAGTCGGCCGTCTCGCTGCCCTGCCCGGATGCCTACAACATCGCATACATCATCTACACCTCGGGCACGACCGGTGTCCCCAAGGGGGTCGCCGTCACACATGTTGGCATCGCCGATCTGGTCGCGACACATGCCGAGCGCGTTGCTATCAGGGGCGATAGCCGAATCTTGCAGTTCGCTCCGTTGGTCTTTGACGCATCCGTCGGGAATATGTGGTTTGCCTTACTGACGGGAGCTGCTGCGGTGATTCCGGACGCCGAGCAGGCGCTGCCGGGCATAGAATTGGCAAAGCTAATAGCAGAGCAGAAAGTGTCTCACGCAAAGATGACACCGTCAGCACTAGCGGCTTTGCCCCCTGACCGACTTGACGGGGTGACGCTGATCGTCGGCGGCGAGGCCTGCCCTGCGGAAGTGGTGGACCGGTATGCCCCCACCAGCACCTTGATAAATGAGTACGGTCCAACGGAAACCACGGTCAACGTGACGGTTGGCTTCCCACTTCACGTTGGTTCGGGGGTACCTCCGATCGGTTCGCCGGTGTCAGGGACCGCGTTATTTGTGCTCGATGGCGGGCTGCGTCCGGTGCCTCCCGGAGTGGTCGGCGAACTGTATGTGGCCGGTCGCAGTGTGGGGGTGGGGTATTGGCGCCGGGCGGCCTTGACCGCGTCGCGGTTTGTGGCGTGCCCGTTCGGCGGCGCCGGGATCCGGATGTATCGCACCGGGGATCTGGTGCGGTGGGCTGACGACGGCCAGTTGCGGTATGTGGGCCGCGCCGATGAGCAGGTCAAGATCCGCGGGCATCGCATCGAACTGGGTGAAATCCAAGCAACGCTAGCCAGTTTGGCTGGGGTGGAGCAGGCGGTGGTGCTCGTCCGGGAGGACCGGCCCGATGTTAGGCGCCTGGTGGGTTATGTGACCGGGACGGTCGATCCCGTCGCGATCCGCGCCGAGCTAGCGGAGCGCCTGCCAACCTACATGGTGCCGGCCGCAATCGTCGTGCTCGATGCCCTCCCACTGACGGTCAACGGCAAACTCGACACCCGTGTGTTGCCGGCCCCGGAGTACGCCGATGCCGATGGGTATCGCGCCCCTGGCAGTGTCCTCGAGGAGGTGTTGGCCGGGATTTATGTGCAGGTGCTCGGGGTCGACCGGGTGGGGGTAGACGACTCGTTCTTCGAGTTGGGTGGTGATTCGCTGTCGGCGATGCGTCTCGTGGATGCAATCAACACTGGTTTGGATGCAGGTCTTTCGGTGCGTGCGGTCTTCGAGGCGCCCACCATCGGGCAGTTAGCGCCCCGCCTCGGTGGGAACGCCGGTGGGTTGGAGCCGGTGGTGGCCGGCGAGCGTCCGGGGCGGCTGCCGTTGTCGTTTGCTCAGTCCCGGTTGTGGTTCATCGATCAGCTGGTGGGCCCGTCCCCGGTCTACAACATGCCGGTGGCCGTGCGCCTGCAAGGCAAGCTTGACACCGACGCGTTGGCAGCGGCGCTGGTCGATGTAGTGGGCCGGCATGAGAGCCTGCGCACGGTTTTCCCCGCGGTCGAGGGCATACCCGAGCAACTGGTGATTCCCGCTGAGCAGGCCGAGTTGGGCTGGAGCGTGGTCGACGCCACCGGGTGGCCGGATACCCGCCTGCATGAGGCGATCGAGGCCGCAGCACGTTACACATTCGATCTGGCAACCGAGATCCCTTTCCGCGCGCGGCTTTTCCACGTGGCCGAGGACGAGTATGTGTTGGTGGTGGTGGTGCACCATATCGCCGCGGATGGCTGGTCGGTGACTCCGTTGGTACGCGATGTGGTTGTGGCCTATACGAGCCGCGCTCAAGGCCAGACTCCAAGTTGGGCGCCGTTGGCGGTGCAGTATGCCGATTACACATTGTGGCAGCGTGCCCAGTTCGGGAATCTCGAGGATCCGCACAGTCGCATCGGCGCGCAGTTGGCTTACTGGCAGGGTGCGTTGGCCGGGATGCCTGATCGGCTGGTATTGCCGACGGATCGGCCGTATCCGGCGGTGGCCGATTATCGCGGGGCCAGCATCACCGTGGAGTGGCCGGCGGAGCTACAGCAGCAGATCGCGCGGGTGGCCCGCGCACATCACGTAACCAGTTTCATGGTGATCCAGTCCGCCCTGGCCGTGCTCCTGGCCAAACTGAGCGCCAACGCCGATGTGGCCGTCGGCTTCCCGATCGCTGGGCGTCGTGACCCGGCGCTCGATGAGGTGGTCGGGTTTTTCGTCAACACGTTGGTGTTGAGGGCCGATCTGGGCGGGGATCCTAGTGTGGCCGAGTTGTTGGGGCAGGTGCGGGCGCGCAGTCTGGCCGCCTTTGAGCACCAGGATGTGCCTTTTGAAGTATTGGTGGAGCGGCTCAACCCCACCCGCTCGCTGGCCCATCACCCGCTGGTGCAGGTGATGTTGATTTGGCAGAACCTGCCTGGGCACCACAACGCTATTACGGACTTCAGCTTGGGCGATATGCACGTCAGCCCGATGCCAGCCGATACCCGTGCTGCGCGAATGGATTTGGCGTTCTCTCTGGCCGAGCATTTCACCGAAACGGGGAAGCCAGCCGGGATCGGCGGGGCGGTTCAATTTCGCACCGATGTGTTCGAGGCGGCGAGCATCGAAACCTTGATCCAGCGGTTTCAGCGCGTGCTGGTGGCGATGACTGCTGACCCTTTGCAGCCCGTCTCTTCGATCGATGTGCTCGATGCGCAGGAGCACGCCCGCCTCGATGGCTGGGGCAACCGAGGTGTGTTGACCCGCCCGGGCGCGCCGACGGTGTCGATCACACAGTTGTGGGCCGACCAGGTGGCCCGCACACCCGAGGCCGTAGCGCTCACTTGTGGAGGCCTTTCCCTGACATATCGGGAGCTGGATGCGGCAGCGAACCGCTTGGCGCACTTGTTAGTTACGCATGGCGCCGGTCCCGGTAAGTATGTGGGGCTGCTGATGTCGCGGTCGGCTCGGGCCATCATCGCGATCCTGGCTGTACTCAAGAGTGGGGCCGCCTATGTGCCGATCGACCCGGGCCTGCCGACGGCCCGCATCGAGTTCATGCTCAGCGATGCCGCGCCGATTGCCGCTTTGACCACGGCGGGCCTAGGGTCGGCTCTCGACGGATATGGCATGCGGGTCATCGACGTCGAGGACCCCAGTGTCGCCGCCCAGCCCAGCACACCACCGCCGGGCCCAGCCCCGGATGATATCGCATACCTAATTTACACCTCGGGCACCACGGGGATTCCCAAAGGCGTTGCCGTTACTCATCAGAACGTGACCCAGTTGCTGGAATCACTGGACACGCGCTTAGGCCAAGACCGGGTGTGGTCCCAGTGTCATTCGTACTCCTTCGATGTTTCGGTATGGGAGATTTTCGGTGCCTTGCTGGGTGGGGGCCGGTTGGTTGTATTGCCCGAGACGGTGACCGCTTCCCCGGATGAGTCGCATGCCGTTCTGATCGCTGAACAGATCGACGTGCTCACCCAAACCCCCTCAGCGATGGCGATGCTCTCGCCGGACGGGTTGGGGTCGGCGACGTTGGTGGTCGCCGGTGAGGCATGTCCGGCTGGAATGGTGGATCGCTTAGCGCCGGGGCGGGTAATGGTCAACGCTTATGGGCCGACGGAGACCACGATGTGTGTGGCGATCAGCGCCCCGTTGTTGGCAGGGTCGGGGGTTCCGCCGGTTGGGGCGCCGGTGTCGGGGGCGGCCCTGTTGGTGCTGGATCAGTGGCTGCGCCCAGTACCGGCCGGGGTGGTCGGCGAACTCTATGTGGCGGGTCGCGGCGTGGGGGTCGGGTATTGGCGCCGGCCCGGGCTGACCGGGTCGCGGTTTGTGGCCTGCCCCTTCGGGGGCGCCGGGGCGCGGATGTATCGGACCGGGGATTTGGTTTGCTGGCGCGACGACGGCCAGCTGCGGTACGTGGGACGTGCCGATGAGCAGGTCAAGATCCGCGGGTATCGCATCGAGCTCGGCGAAATTCAGACAGCGCTGGCCGGTTTAGACGGGGTCGGGCAGGCGGTGGTGGTCGCTCGCGAGGACCGCCCCGGCGAGAAGCGCCTGGTGGGTTACGTCACCAAATCTGCTTCTGGTTCTGGGACGGTCGATCCGGTTGTGAGCCGCGCCCAGCTGGCGCAGCGGTTGCCGGCCTATATGGTGCCGGCCGCGATTGTGGTGATTGAGGCGGTACCACTGACGGTCAACGGCAAACTCGACAAACGTGCCCTGCCGGCGCCGGATTACATAGGCGATGGTTACCGCGCCCCGGTTACACCCACCGAGAAGGCCTTGGCCGGCATCTACGCCCAAGTGTTGGGGCTCGAGCGGGTCGGCGTGGACGACTCCTTCTTTGAACTCGGTGGGGATTCTCTGTCGGCGATGCGCCTCATTGCCGCGATCAACGCCGACCTGAATGCGGGTCTTCCGGTGCGCACCATCTTCCAGGCGCCAACCGTGAGAAGCTTGAGTCGGCGAATATCCAGCGATGCTGGGGCGGTGGAGGTGGTTGCCGTTGAGGTGCTCAAGGAGGGTACCGGGGTTCCGCTCTTCTGTATTCATGACGGTTTCGGCCTTAGCTGGCCAAATAGGGCTCTGGGTGATTATTTGGATTGCCCGATTATTGGGATTAACCAAATAGCGCAAAACGGCGAATGTCAACCTGGATCGATTCATGGCTTGGCGGCCAGCTATGCAGACAGGGTCCAAGCCATTTATCCTGCCGGGCCTTACAATATTCTCGGGTGGTCTTTTGGGGGCATCGTAGCTCATGAACTCGCCATTGAACTCCACAGACGAGGATGTGTAGTCGAACATCTCGTTCTACTAGATGCTGCATTAGGCACCAACGGCGTCAGTCCAGGGACCGAATGCCTAGACGAAGGCAAAGTTCTCGAACACATCTTACGAGCTCACCGGATAGAAATTCCGCCGCATTCGCTGCCCCTTACCTACCGACGGGCAGTGGGATTAATTCATCAACGAGAAGCAGTGGATCTTATCTTCCCGCCCAAGCAACTGCTGGAAACCATGGTCCAAAGCGTTAATCTTAATCAACTATATCTGTTAGCACATGCCCCCGGTGTATTTGAAGGCAGTATTGTCATATTCTCTGCTGCACAAAGCGAACGCAATCGAGATTCATCTTTGCTGCAAAGTTGGGAACCTTATGTCGCCGGCGACATTACGGAGCATTCGGTCGACTGCACACATTATGACATGTTGAGTACCGAATCGCTCAGAATATATGGGAAACGGCTCAAGCTACTATTAGAGACTTAGGTATATTGGGATTGTTCATATCAGTTAAAGCATCCTGGTGCGACTGTTGCTGATTCGCCGTAGCGAAGTAAGCCACGAGTCCGGCGCACCCAGCTACGCAAGCTGAGGCAGATCGGGGCCGCCGCAGGCCCCCGCGACTGGACCGTTAGGAGTATCGACGGGCAGATGCCCGAAATGGGTGGCTCGTACCCCCCGCTCACCAGTGCCCGTCGGCGCAGAGATGTCAGCTGTTTTTATGCTCAGGCTGCAGCGGACGTTCAACGTAATTGTGGCCCGCGGATGAAAAACGTGTAGACCGCCGTCGTCGGTCGAGATCGGTGCAGTCAGCCCCGTAGCGGGCTTCGGTGGCACTGGACTGACCGCTATGTCGGCGCCGCGACACCGTGGCAAGCGGTGCAGTGGGAATGTTAGTGAACGGTGCTCATATTTGTGGACTTCCCGTCACACCACGCCGTGTTACGGGTCGTAACGCCTAACCGACGCCTGAGATGGGAAGGTCAAGATGTGCAAGGTATTCCGCAGCAACTTTTGCCGACTCGTACCCTCCTAGTAATCGCACCAGCACGCGCTATTGGCAAACCTGTGGCTTGAAAGAGGTCAAGTAAGGTGAGCGGCCGTAAGGCGGTGTCGGCGGCCGATACGTCTCGTCTTCGTTACGGCTAGTTGTAACACGGTATGCGGCTCGTGCGGTTGGGGCGTCGGCCCACTCCGAGCAAACTTGGTTTCCTCCGAAAAGGCGGTGCCGGAGCACATCTGGGATCGTCGGCGGTGCGGCGGCCGATAAACGACAGCATTCGAATGTGGCTCTTGCTCGATGCGGCGAGCCGGACGCCATAGTCGTGGACTGGAATTTGCGTAATGAGGGCGGCAGGCTGGGGCGCGGGTTTTCGAGTGCCGCTGGCGGCCATCGCCTCGGTTTCCGATACGGCAGTGCCGCAACATGATTGACGCATTGCTCTGATCTCGTCCTGCGGGGTGGTTGAGGACCGAAGACTCTGTCGGGGATGTTGGCATCGGCCGGGGTTGAAGAATCCGGCAAGGTTGCAAGTCAACTATCGGTCGGGACGGAGATGCTAGAGGAGGCCCCGCCGTTACTGAGGAGTGTTGACGGGCCGCGGGCGGAGTTTTGTGGAAAGTTTTCGGGACGGGTGGCGTTGGGCTGTCGTATGGTTTGGAGCGGACCATGTGTCTCGGCTAGACGGTCTGGGGGATCGGTGAGCATCAATCCATTCGATGATGACAGTCGCAGTTTTGTGGTCTTAGTCAATGACGAGGAACGGCACAGTTTGTGGCCGGATTTCGCTGATGTTCCGGCCGGTTGGCGAGTGGTGTATGGCGAGGCCGATCGTGGAGCGTGCGTGAACTACATCGAACAGAATTGGACCGATGTACGGCCTGAGAGTCTGCGCGAGAAGCTGGTCGCGGGTCCGGTTTTTGAGCGGTAACCCCGTTTGGGTTGGTGGACTCGGATGGAACTCGACGACCGGGCACTTCCGCTCACACGCGGACAGTTAGACATCTGGCTTGCCCAGGAACTGGCCCAACAGCTTGGCCAGGAGAGGGGTCGCTGCGCCACCGAGTGGCAGTTGGGCTTATTGGCCAGGGTCGAGGGCCGCGTCGACCGGGAGTACTTGCAGCAGGCGATCCGCCAGGTGGTGCGTGAGGCTGAACCGGGCAGGGCCGCGTTTTGTGAGGTAGATGGCCAGGTTGTGCAGCGGGTGATCGATTACCCGGATGTCGAGTTGGCTTTTTACGACCTGCGTGGCGCACAGGATCCGGTACAGGATGTCGGTGAGATCGCGTCATCGATTCAACGCACGCCCATGCCGTTAAGTGGCCCGCTGTTCAAATTTGCGTTGTTCCAGACTCGCGGTGATGAATTTTACTTGTTCGCATGCTGTCACCACATCGTCATCGATGGGTTGGGCATGGTGCTGGTCAGCCGTCGGCTGGCCACCATCTATACCGCCATTGTTCGTGGAAAACCCATCCCTGCGGCCTACTTCGGCTCGTTGCACGACTTGGTGGACTTCGAGTCGGAATACGAAGCCTCCTCCGATTTTCTGCAGGATCGGGCGTACTGGCGTAGCCGCCTTCCGCCGGAAGGCGACCCTGCGTATCGGTTACCCGATACAGTGACCGTGGGAGACTCCTATTCCGCTTCTGCTCAGGTCCCCTTGGACCCATCTGTGGTTACCAGCATTCACCCGTTGGCAAAAGCGTTGCGGATCCGTCGGTCCTCGGTGCTGACGGCGGCGTGCGCGCTGTTGGTGCGGGGCTGGTCAGGTAGCGGCTCGCAGGTGGTGCTCGATTTCCCGGTCAGCCGCCGGGTGCGTCCGGAATCCAAGATGCTTCCCGGGATGCTTGCGGGGGTGGTCCCGCTGGTGTTGACGGCGTCACCGCAGTCCACGGTGGCCGATTTTTGTGTGCAAGTGGACACCCGAATACGAGAGTTGCTGCAGCATCAGCGGTTTCCAGCGCACACCCTGGAGGCGAGCGGCGGTCTTCGCGGCCCAGGGCAGGTGGCCAATCGGGTCGGTGTCAATTTCATCCCGTCTCGATTAACTCTGGACCTGGCGGGTGTCCCGGCAACGGCGACATACACCAACCATGGCCCGGTCGGCCACTTCGGGCTGTTCTTCCTGGGCGCTGGTGACCGGCTGTATCTCAGAACGGCCGGCGCTGGCCAACCCTTTGCCAGTTTCGACGTCTCCTATTTAGCCAACCGCTTGCAGCAGATATTGGCCGAAATGACCGCGGATCCCTCGCGGCTGTTGTCGTCGATCGAGGTGCTCGACGTCGATGAGCAGGCCCGCCTGGACGAGTGGGGTAACCGTGGCGTGTTGGACCGCCCCGCCACACCGGCGGTGTCGATTCCGGATGTGTTTGCCGCCCAGGTCGCGCGGACCCCGGTGGCGGTGGCGCTGACTTTTGGGGACCGGTCGTGGACGTATCGGGAGCTTGATGAGTCGGCGAATCGGTTAGCGCACTTACTCGTTGCCCAAGGGGCGGGACCGGGTGG